>JAFAGF010000124.1 GCA_023422975.1 Pseudomonadota bacterium | reverse complement strand
TTCGGCAAGAGCGACAGCAGCACCTCCGGCCCGGGCACCGTGATGGAATCACGCGTTGAGCAGCAATTGCTCGCCCAATATCCGCAAGGACTGCACACCAAATGATCGCCCAGACATCTTGCCTTGGGAGCTGTTCGCTCCCGCACGTGCGGCTTTTTGCTGTCACGTTGATGCGCCGGGTTAGGTGGCGCAAGCGTTTTCCCTATTTGTGTGTTCGCTTTTGACCAAGAGGTTTCCATGCCCGTTGCAAAGTCCGCGAAGTCCAAGCAGGCGCCTGCTGCAGCCACCGCCAAGCCCAAAACTTCTAAAACCACAGCCGCTGCCAGCGCCAAAGCTGCGCCTGCAACGGCTGTGACGAAGCCCGCTGCCAAAAAGGCAACCGCTTCCAAGAAAGATTCCGATATGGCGACTTTGTCCCAAGCCGAACTCAAAGCCATGGCCGATGCGCTGCTGGCTGGTGATTCACCCAAACGCAAGAAGAAAACCGAAGATGGTGATGCACCTGCGGTGAAAAAGCCGGCAACCAAGAAAGCTGCTGCACCCAAGAAGGAAGCCGCAGAAGCTGCGGAGCCCGCTGCCAAGAAGGCCCCTGCCAAAAAAGCGGCCGCGGCCAAGCCTGCCGCCGAGGCAAAAACCCCTGCCAAGCGCGGCCGCAAGCCCAAAGCCAAGGAAGAGTCTGGCGACGACGAAGACCTGGGCGACTTTGACGCCGATATGGAACTGGAAGCTGATGCTGAGCCTGAGGCTGAAGCTGAAGTAGAGACCCCAGACACCGGCACGACCGAAAAGGCCAAGCCGCTGCGCATGAAAATCAGCAAGGCCAAAGAGCGCGCCTTGATGAAAGAATTTGGCCTGGACGAAACCGTTCTGACCGAAGACGAGTTGAACACCCGACGCCAGCGTCTGAAGATGCTGATCAAGCTGGGTAAGACCCGCGGCTACCTGACCCACGCTGAAATCAACGACCACTTGCCCGATAAGCTGGTGGACGCTGAAACGCTGGAAGTCGTGGTCTCCATGTTGAACGACATGGGTGTGGCGGTGTACGAGCAAACGCCCGACGCCGAAACCCTGCTGCTGAACAACACAGGCCAGTCCGCCACCACCGAAGAAGAAGCGGAAGAAGAAGCGGAAGCCGCTTTGTCCACCGTGGATTCGGAATTTGGCCGCACCACCGACCCCGTGCGCATGTACATGCGTGAAATGGGCACCGTGGAGTTGCTGACCCGCGAAGGCGAAATTGAAATTGCCAAGCGCATCGAAGGCGGCTTGATGGACATGATGGAGGCGATCTCTGGCTCGCCCGCCACCATTGCCGAAGTGCTGGGCATGGCCGCAGAAATTCGCGAAGGCAAGGTGGTCATCTCCACCATCGTTGACGGCTTTGTGAACGCCAACGAAAACGATGACTACGTAGCCGAAGAAGACTTCGACGAATACGACGAAGAGGACGACGACGACGGCAAGGGCGGCTCCAAGGCCATGACCCGCCGTCTGGAAGAGCTAAAGAACGAAGCCTTGGTGCGCTTTGACCGCATCGCTGCGGACTTCGAAAAGCTGCGCAAAGCCTACGACAAGGACGGCTGGGGCTCTGCCAACTACAACAAGGTGCAAAAGGCCATCACCGAAGAGTTGATGACCATCCGCTTCACGGCCAAAACCATTGAAAAGCTATGCGACCTGGTGCGCGCGCAAGTAGACGATGTGCGCAAGAAAGAGCGTGAACTGCGCAAGATCATCGTGGACAAGTGCCGCATGCCGCAGGAAACCTTTATCAAGGAATTCCCACCGAACCTGCTGAACCTGAAGTGGGTGGAAGAGCACGCAGCCGCTGGCAAGCCTTGGAGCAATGTGCTGTCGCGCAATATTCCGCCTGTGCAAGAGCTGCAGCAGAACCTGATCGATCTGCAAGCGCGCGTCGTGGTGCCGCTGGATGAACTCAAGAACATCAACAAGCGCATGAACGAAGGCGAGCGCAACAGCCGCTTTGCCAAGAAGGAAATGATCGAGGCCAACTTGCGTTTGGTGATCTCGATTGCGAAAAAGTACACCAACCGTGGTCTGCAGTTCCTGGACTTGATCCAGGAAGGCAACATCGGTCTGATGAAGGCCGTGGACAAGTTTGAATACCGCCGCGGCTACAAGTTCTCGACCTACGCCACATGGTGGATTCGCCAGGCCATTACGCGCTCGATCGCGGATCAGGCTCGCACGATCCGTATCCCTGTGCACATGATCGAGACCATCAACAAGATGAACCGCATCAGCCGCCAGCACTTGCAAGAGTTTGGTTTTGAGCCCGATGCATCCATCCTGGCTGAGAAGATGGAAATTCCTGAGGACAAGATCCGCAAGATCATGAAAATCGCCAAGGAACCCATCTCGATGGAAACACCCATCGGCGACGATGACGACAGCCACTTGGGCGACTTCATCGAGGACTCGGCCAACACCGCGCCGATCGAAGCGGCGATGCAGGCCGGCCTGCGCGATGTGGTCAAGGACATCTTGGATGGCCTAACCCCCCGCGAAGCCAAGGTGCTGCGCATGCGCTTCGGTATCGAAATGTCCACCGACCACACGCTGGAAGAAGTGGGCAAACAGTTCGACGTGACGCGCGAGCGCATTCGCCAGATCGAAGCCAAGGCGCTGCGCAAGCTCAAGCACCCCAGCCGCTCGGACAAGCTGCGCAGCTTTATCGATTCGCTGTAAAGCCTGCCACTGCCAGCTACGGCTGGCAAACATGCAACAAAAAGGAGACCCAAGGGTCTCCTTTTTTTATTTGTAAAGGCTATTTTTAATAGCTACCAGCGCTTGTTACACAAACACCAGAGCCATAAAACACGCAAAGCCTCTAGCTAACCATGCCCCCTTCAGGCAATGGCTTGCGACTGCAGCATGGCATCCATTTCTGCGGGTGCATACCCCAAGGACGACAGCAACTCACGCGTGTGCTCACCCGGCTTGGGCGGGTTGCTGCGCACACCCAGGCGCTCACCATCCATGCGAATCGGTAGCAACGTGGTTTTGGCAGTTTCGCCAGCCTTTTCTCCATCGCTGAGCACCACATCCGCCAAGCCCCCGGTCGCCAGCAAGTGCGGGTCTTCAAACAACTGCTCGGGGCGTGAAATAGGGGCATAAGGCAGCTGGTGTGCCTCAAACACCTGGGCCAGATACGTGGCACTCAAGCCGGACAAGCGCTGGCGCAGCGTAGGCAGCAAAGTCGCGCGGGCACGCACCCGGTCGTTGTTGGTCTGCAAGGCCGGATCGTTGGCTAGGTCTTCAAACCCCAGGGCCGTACAGAAAGTGCGCCACTGGGCATCGCTCACCGCAGCCAGGAAGATTTGTTCATCGCCTTGCACGCTGAACACGTCGTACAAGCCCCAGGACGAAATACGCTCTGGCATGGGCGCTGCAGGTTGGCCCGTCACGGCGTACTGCATCATGTGCTGGCCCACCAGGAACACATTGTTTTCAAACAGGGCCGAGTCAATCTCCTGGCCCTTGCCGGTCTGGTTGCGCTGCATCAGCGCTGCCAGCGCACCAATCGCACCAAACATGCCGCCCATGATGTCGTTGACGCTGGAGCCAGCTCGCAGCGGATCGCCCGGGCGCCCAGTCATATAGGCCAACCCCCCCATCATTTGCACCACCTCATCCAGGGCGGTGCGACGCTCATAAGGGCCGGGCAAAAAGCCGGTGTGGTTCACATAGATAAGACCGGGGTTGAGCTTGGACAGGCTGGCGTAGTCCAACCCGTACTTCTTCATCACGCCGGGTTTGAAGTTTTGCAACACCACGTCGGCAGTCGAGGCCAGCCGGATGGCTGCTTGCAGGCCCTGCGGCTGGCGCAGATCAATGGCAATGCTTTTCTTGTTGCGGTTGAACATGGGGAAAAAACCAGCCCCCGCACCCAGCAGCCCCCGTGTGAGATCGCCTGTCACCGGCTCTACCTTGATTACTTCCGCCCCCAAGTCCGCCAGCACCATGCCGCATGCTGGGCCCATGACCATGTGGCTGAACTCCACCACCCGTATGCCCTGCAACGGCAAAGAAGGAGGGGTTGATCGAGAGGAAGAAGCGGTGTCTAGGTCGGAAGCTGCGTTATCGGTCATGGCAAAAATTCATCAAACAGCGGCATTTCCATGCCGCCAAGGGTTTCCCCTGTGTGCCAATGATTCTAGGAAGCCCACCCCCAGCCCTTCCCGATGTTTTGGGCAATCCGCCCATCCCCGAAGGTGAGCGCGCACGCCGGATAACGTGGCAACGCTACAACAAAAAGAGTGTTTTTGACGTTTTTTGGACTTTACCGCCTAGCGATTCTGCGCTCCGAGCTACTAAACTTGTAGCAGACAAGATTCAAAGCTATAGTCAAACCCGTTTGGATCGGTAGCAATGCACCAGATCCATCCCCCATCTCAGCGCAAGGAGAAGCGTCCATGAGCTCTAAGGAAAACGCCGCCATCAATCAGTTGCTCGAAAAACTCGAGCGCCGCTATGCACTGCGCGTGCTGTGGGCACTGCGTGATGGTCACCCCCAAACTTTCCGCTTGTTGCAAGACAGCGTGGGCGGCATCACTCCCAACACCTTGAACACCCGCATCAAAGAGTTGCGCGAAGAAGGTCTGATGGAGCACGGCAACGACGGTTACACCGTCACTCCTTCGGGCCAGGACCTGCTCAAGCGCCTGAGCGATCTACAGGCTTTTGCCACACGCTGGGCAGCCGCTCGCGCGAAGAAGTAATCTAGGCACCTGCCTTGTGGCGGCCCCGCGCTGCCACCAACTCCTACAGGCACATACAGTGCCTGTTTTTATTTGCGCAATCTAACAAGGAACATTCCATGGCACTGACCACCACTGCCTCTGGCCTGCAATATGAAGACGTTGTTGTCGGCGAAGGTGCCCAAGCCATCAGCGGCGCTGACGTCAAGGTGCATTACACCGGCTGGCTCTACCAGGACGGCGAGCAAGGCGCCAAGTTCGACTCCAGCAAAGACCGCCGTGAGCCTTTCGAGTTCACATTGGATGACGGCATGGTCATCCGCGGCTGGGACGAAGGTGTGCAAGGCATGAAGGTGGGCGGCAAGCGCACCCTGATCATTCCTGCCGAACTTGGCTATGGCGCACACGGTGCAGGCGGTGTCATTCCTCCCCACGCCACGCTGAAGTTTGAAGTGGAACTGCTGGGCACCAAGTCTGCCCCCGTGCTGGAAATGATTGACACCGTTGTTGGCGATGGCGCTGAAGCCACACGTGGCAAGCGCATCACCGTGCACTACACCGGCTGGCTCTACAACAATGGCGAACAAGGCGCCAAGTTTGACTCCAGCAAAGACCGCAATGACCCCTTTGTGTTCCAGC
>JAFAGF010000210.1 GCA_023422975.1 Pseudomonadota bacterium | reverse complement strand
ACCCCGCCGTTGCCACACTGGAGGCCATGCCCCAGCTGCAGCCCGGCCAGATTCTGGAAGTGGTCTCGGACTGCCCCCAGTCCATCAACAACATCCCGCTGGATGCCAAAAACCACGGCTATGAAGTACTGGAAATTCAACAAGATGGCCCGACCATCCGCTATCTGATCCGCCGCTGACCCCAAGGAGCCACACCATGGCACAACACATCGTTTTCATCGTGCACGCAGCGCCCTATGGCAGCGAGCGCTGCCTGTCTGCCCTGCGCGTGGCCAACACCTTGGCCGGGCGTGATGACGCCCCCGAGGTCAAGCTGTTTCTGATGTCGGACGCCACCGTGGTGGGCCTGCCCCACCAGCACGACGGCGCGGGCAGCGGCCTGCAAGCCCAGGTGGAGCAACTGGTGCAAGCCGGCGCCTGCATTCGCCTGTGCCGCACCTGCGCCCTGGCGCGCGGGCTGGCCGAGCTGACGCTGATTGACGGCGTCTCAATCGGCACCCTGCCCGAGCTGGGTGACTGGATCATGGCCGCCGACAAGGTCATCACCTTCTAAGCGCCGGTCACGCCCCCTGCCAGGCCTTGGTGTGGAGCCAAGACGCGCTGCGAAACCGCAACCAGTGCGCGCGTGCGGCAAGGTAAAGCAACGACCGATCAACGGCGGTGGAAACAGCGCTCAATTTACCTGCGCTCAAGATTGAGCATGTTTTAAGCCTCTAACGCTTATAAATGCTACGTGAGCAGCTCTACTTTTAACACCTTCCACAGGCGCAAGGCAGCCCGCTGACATGCCCGTCCCTTGCGCCCGCAGCCACTTTATGCGGCGTAGCTGAACGTGCTTTGCGCGGGCTGCACCAATCCGCTGGCCATTTGGTAGGCCAAATGGGCCGCTTGCACGAATGCATTGCGGGCGTTGCTGCCCTCTTTGGTGCTGGAGGCACTGCTGTCCGACACCGTGGCAGAGGCAGCCTCTTCCGCAGCCTCTTTCAGTGCGCCGGCCAAGCGTTCGGACGCCGAGACGACGCCGTCCTCATTGGTATCCAGCTCATCGTAGGTGGTACTGCTGGATGCGCCGCCCGTACCGCCTGCCGCAGCGGTTCCGCCCGCTCCACCAGCCCCGGATGTGGCTTGTGTGCCTTCAGCCGCTGTGCTGCTGGCTGTGCTGCTCGTGCTCGCAGCGGCTGGGGCAGCAGGCATGGCGCCCCCCTCTTGGGGGCGCGCTGCGTCAAACTCCGTCTGGCTCAACGCACCATCCCCATCGCTGTCCAGGGCCGAGAACATGGCCTGCGCATCGTCTTCACTGACCGCGCTGCCGCTCATATCACTCATCAGCGCCTGCAATTCGCTGCTGCTCACGCTGCCCGAGGCATCGCCATCGACTTTGCTGAACAAGTCATCGCCCGCACCGCCGCTGCGCGACTGCGCAAACGCCATGGTCGAAGGCGGTGGCTGCATGGTGGACAGGGCAGCGTCCAGTTCGCTGCTGTCCAGGCTGCCATCACCGTTGGCATCGTTGTGGGCCAACAGGTCTTGGGCGCTGGCAGAGGCGCTGCGGCCACTGCGGCTGGACATACCGTCCATCAAGCTCTGCAGCTCATCGGTGTTGAGTGTGCCGCTGCTGTCTGCGTCAAAGTCCTGGGTTAATTGCTCGCTCAGCTTTTGCGGCTGGCGAGCACTCAAACTGGCAAAGTTGCTCCATGCATTGCCGCTGACGCTGGAGATGCTGGTCATAGGGTTCCTTTCTGAATGGCCCGCCCCTGCCATGTACCAAACACAAGCCGCACAGCGAGCCACTTGCCATCCTGAACAGCGCCCGTAAACCCTTGTTGTCCACTTTGTACACAGGCTGACACAAAGCACGCCGCAAGCGTGCAAACAAGCCGCAAAGCAAGCTGCGCTTTTCGCCAACAGCGGCTGAGTAGGTCTTTACACTGCACCCGATAGCACCCACCGCGCAGCCACACCGTATGCGATGGGCGCAGGACTCAAGGGAAGAGAAATACGATGTACGGAATTTTGGTGGTGGACGATGACGCAGACATCACCACCTTGCTCAGCCAATACTTGGAACGCTATGGGTTTCGCGTGTTCTGCGCCGAAGATGGCGCCAGCATGTACCACCATCTGCAAGCACAACAGATTGACCTGATCGTCATGGATGTGATGCTGCCCGGCACCGATGGCCTGACACTGGCACGCCTGCTGCGCCAGAACTCACAAATCCCCATCATCATGCTCACGGCCCGCGCCGAAACGGCCGACTGCGTGGTCGGTCTGGAGCTGGGTGCCGATGACTACATGGGCAAGCCTTTTGAGCCGCGCGAACTGGTGGCACGCATCAACAGCGTGCTGCGCCGCAAATCCCTAGCGCCTGGTGATGTACCTTCTGCCACAGCCATCCGTTTTGACGACTGGGTGCTGCAGCGCCTGGAGCGCCAGTTGCTCGACCCACAAGGCACGGTCATTCCCCTGTCCTACGCCGAATACCGCTTGCTCAACACTTTTTTGGAATCGCCCCGCCGTGTTTTCAGCCGTGAACAGCTGATGGAGCAGGCGGGCAGCAAAACGCTGGAGAACTTGGACCGCAGCGTTGACTTGCTGGTCTCTCGCCTGCGCCACAAGCTGGGCCAGCATGGCGCAGGGTTGATCAAGACTGTGCGCGGCTCGGGCTATATGCTCAGCGTGCAACAGGTGCAGCCGTGCCAGCTTTGAACACGCTCCTGCCACGCACTGCGCGCGCTTGGCTGCACTGGCCGGATTCGCTGTTTGCACGCCTGGCCTGCTTGCTTACGGTGGTTGCGGTCGCCAGCCATGTGCTGGCCGTGACGCTGATGTTTGAATTTCGTCCTGCGCCGCCGCCGCATCCCCAGCCGCCCGCACAACCACGCACCCAAGGCGATCCGCAGCTACAGCCCATCACGATTGGCCAAGACAAAACCGGCTATACCGTGCGGCGCATTGCCCCCACGATGTTTGAAGGTGAAGCACCTGCCTCACCACCGCCGCAGCCGCGCATGCTGTGGGGTTTTTTGCTGGACATGGGCATTCGCCTGCTGGCTCTGCTGATTGCGGCATGGTTTGCGGCGCGCTGGCTGGCACAGCCCATTCGCAAACTGGCCATGGCCGCCCAAGAACTGGGGCGCAACATCCACCGCCCCCCTTGCCGGTCAGCGGCCCGCAAGAATGCCGCGAAGCCAGCCATGTGTTCAACCACATGCAAGAACAAATCTGCCAGCAATTGCTCAACCGCGACCGGCTGGTGGCCGCGGTTTCACACGATTTGCGCACCCCGCTCACCCGATTGCGCCTGCGTGCTGAAATGCTGGATGACGCGCAAACCAGCCAAGAAATTCAGCACGACATTGCCGAGATGGAAAGCATGATCCGCGACACGCTGGACTACCTGCGCGGCCAGGCCCAGGGGCCACAAATGGTGCGTGTGCACCTGCAAGCATTGCTGCAAAGCG
>JAFAGF010000180.1 GCA_023422975.1 Pseudomonadota bacterium | reverse complement strand
TTCCACGAGTCCGGCCACGCGCTGCACCACATGCTCACGCAGGTGAACGAGCGTGATGTCTCCGGCATCAATGGTGTGGAATGGGATGCGGTGGAGCTGCCCAGCCAGTTCATGGAAAACTTCTGCTGGGAGTGGGAGGTGCTGCGCCACATGACATCGCATGTGGACACCGGTGAGCCCTTGCCCCGCGCGCTGTACGACAAGATGATTGCCGCCAAGAACTTCCAGTCCGGCATGGGCACCCTGCGCCAGGTGGAATTTGCGCTGTTCGACATGCTGCTGCACACCGGCGCAGCCAAAGATGGCGACTACCTGGCCCTGCTGCAGCAAGTGCGCGACGAAGTGGCGGTGCTGCCCACCGTGCCCTACAACCGCAGCACCAACACCTTCAGCCACATCTTCGCTGGCGGTTACGCCGCCGGTTACTACAGCTACAAGTGGGCCGAAGTGTTAAGCGCCGACGCTTATGCTGCATTCGAAGAAACCCAGGCTGCAGACGGCACGCACAGCCCAGACACGGGCAAGCACTACCTGCACAGCATTCTGGAGATGGGCGGTAGCCGCAGCGCCATGGACAACTTCAAGGCATTCCGTGGCCGTGAACCGCAGATTGATGCGCTGCTGCGCCACCAAGGCATGGCCGAAGAAGCCACTGCCTAAGCACAGCGCAGTTGCGGCCTCCAGACCGCATTGCACAAAAAAGGAGGCCCAGGGGCCTCCTTTTTTATGGCGCATCACTGCGCACGGCAACCTACACACACGTCTTCATCTACTGCAGGGTTGATGGCAATGCCAAGCGTTGGGTATGGCCCACAACCAACGCAGCGCCGCGTTCCAGCTGAAAACGCGAGACCGCTTGCAGCAAGCTCTCTGCCTGATGGCGCAAACCTTGCGCCGCTGCAGCGCTCTCCTCCACCAGCGCCGCATTTTGTTGGGTGGCCTGATCCATTTGCGTGATCGCTTCACCTACCTGCGCCACGCCAGCACTTTGCTCACGGCTGGCCGCACTGATTTCTTCCATGATGTCCGTCACCCGGCGAATGGCGCCAACCATGTCTTGCATGGTGCCCCCGGCTTGGTCGGCCAAAGTACTGCCGCTTTCCACCCGCTCCAAGCTGGTGGTAATCAGGTCTTTGATTTCCTTGGCTGCATCCGCGCTGCGCTTGGCCAGCGCACGCACTTCACTGGCCACCACCGCAAAACCACGCCCTTGTTCACCGGCACGGGCTGCTTCTACCGCCGCATTCAACGCCAAAATATTGGTTTGAAAAGCAATGCTATCAATCACATTGATGATGTCAGCGATGCGATGGCTGCTGGCGCTGATGCCTTTCATCGTGTCCACCACGCGCTCCACCACCGCACCGCCTTGCTGCGCCACGTCTGAAGCACTGTGTGCCAGGTGATTGGCCGTTTGCGCGCTGTCTGCGTTCTGGCGCACGGTCACATTCAACTGCTCCATGCTGGCCGCCGTTTCTTCCAGCGCACTGGCCTGGCTTTCTGTGCGCATCGACAAATCCGCATTGCCTTGCGCAATTTCACTGGAGGCGTGCAGCATTTCTGCCGAGGCCGCCTGTACCTGCTGCACCAGCTCACGCAGCGACTGGCGCATACGTTGCAGCTCTGCCATCAGCCCCAAAGGCTTGCTGAGCCATTGGTCGTCCGACAAGTCGCCCTCCGCCACGCGTCGCAACGCGGTACGGGCATCTGCAGGGTCACCGCCCAGCTCTTGGCGCAAAGTACGCACCATCACCCACAGCAGCCCTGCAGCCACAGCCACCGCCAGCAACGCCAGCCCTGCTGACCACCACTGCATACGCTGCGCTGCACTGCGCGTAGCTTCATGTGTAGCCTGCGCAGCTTCGCGGGCCCCCTGCAGTTGCTGCAACAGCGCCCCCCCGCAACTGGCGCCATGCCGGTGTTTCCTGCGCCTTGAGCGCAGCTGCAGCCGCAGCCTGATCTTCGCTAGCCAGCGCAACCACCTTGTCTTGCTCGTTCGACTGCGCCGCGCGCAGTGCCTGAAGCTGGCCCACCGCAGCTTCCAGCACGGTGCCCTGCACGCGCTGGCGTACATCAGCGTAAGCACTGTCATAGGCCTCACGCGCAGTGCGCAAGTTTTCAACCGCCTGCTGGTCTGCAGGGTTGAGCACGATATTGCGCACGGCCTGCCCCGACTGCAAGCCTTGGGCATACAGCTCTTGCAACTGCGAAACCACCGCCTGATCGCTGGACAGATACGTATCAAAGTCAGACTGGGTGCGCGTAAGCCCCCACTGGCTACTCAGCAAGGCCAACACAAAAAGTGCTGCAGGCGCAGCCGTACAAAAAATTAAACGAGAACTAAAACGCATGACCCACAAGGAAAAACAAAGGATTGATGTGCATCAACAGACAGTCAAATGCACATCGCAAGCGCCAGAATTTAAGGCTACGTGATTATGGGTGTGTTAAGAGAATTTTTTTGCACCTGCGTACGCTCTCTAGCGCTGCAGTGCGTCACTCAAAGCCTTGCTCGTGCATCCCCGCGCATGCTTTGCTGCGCACCAGCAAGGGCCGCACGGATGCTCTGTAGATTGGCAGTTGAACATCACATGGAGATCAGCAGAAGCACCTAAGCCTGGCTGCTGACCATTTGCCACTGGCATGTTGGCATGCTGTCATCCAGCACCAAGCACACTCCATCGATGTACGAACCATTATTGGACAGGTGCCGCCCGCTCTTGATCAATCGCCTGCTGTACCGCGCGGTAAAAAGCTTCGCGCGCTTCGGTGGCTTGCGGATCCCGCGCCCCACCTGCCCAGTTCGCGTTCGACACAAT
This sequence comes from Pseudomonadota bacterium, assembly GCA_023422975.1. Classification (GTDB taxonomy): domain Bacteria; phylum Pseudomonadota; class Gammaproteobacteria; order Burkholderiales; family Burkholderiaceae_C; genus Comamonas. The sequence goes on along the minus strand of JAFAGF010000180.1, from coordinate 2,611 downwards.
CACCAGCTTGCGCTGTGGGTCGATAAAAATGCCTTGGCCAAAAATGCCGCGGGCGGCATAGCTGCCATCGTCATACGTCCACCACTGGTAGCCATAGCCACGCCCGGGCAGGCCAATCTCCGCGCGCTTGGTGGTGGCTTGCGCCCACCAGCCATCGGGCACGATGCTGTGGCCGTTGACTTGCGCACCATTCAAAATAAACAACCCCAGGCGCGCATAGTCGCGCGCTGCGGCCTGCACACAGCAACCGCCGATCTCTTGGCCCGTTTTGCTCAAAATCCAGGTGGCTTGCTGCTCCATCCCTGCGGGTACCCAGACTTTCTCAGCCAGATAAGCGGCCAGCGACTTTTGGGTAGCCTGCTGCACCAGCGTGCCAACCAGGTTGGTCTCACCCGTGCTGTACAGCCAGCGGGTGCCCGGTGGCGCGGCGCGCGGCAACTGGCGCATATAGCCCACCAGCGCTTCTGTGCCGTCTTCGGGCTGGTGGTTGTTGAACTTGGCTACATCGGAGTTCGGGTCTGCGTAGTCTTCGTTCCACTGCACACCCGAGGTCATGGTCAGCAACTGCCGCACACTCACATCGTCGTAGGCAGAACCTTTCAACGCGGGAATGTAGACGCTGACCTTGTCGTCCAAACTACGGATAAAACCATCTTGGATGGCGGCACCCACCAGCGTGGATGTCAGCGATTTGGCCACTGAAAAACTGGTCCAGCGCCCTGCACCATCAAAACCCAGGCCGTAACGCTCCAGCCGCAGCTTGCCATCCTGCACCACCAGCAACGCCGCACTGCGTTGGCCAGCCATATAGGCATCGACATCCACATTCAGCGGCAGTGGTGCCCCTTTCGGCAAAGGTGAAGGCGTGCCACTGGCAGGCACCACATTGACTTTGGCCAACAATGGAATGCGGTCCAGCGCACGAAAAGCGGCATCCCGCTGCGGTTGCGTCCAAAACAGAATGTCGCGGTTGGTCGGCGCCGTGGCCAAAAGCCCGCGCGTCTCTTGGTCCAGACTGAACCAGCCGCCCATTGCCGTCGCACCCACCACCGCCAAAGTACCCCACACCCATCGTTTCACTGCCAAGGTCATCTCCTTTTTTTAAAGCGCACACATCCCGCTGCGCGTACTTTTCCTTGGCATTCAATGTGCACGTTCTACCGGCGTACGGCTACTGGCGTTTTCCTTTGGCGTGTTCGAGTAGCGATCCAAGCAAGGCGAGTGCATCAGGTAGCCACAAAAAGCAATGGGGCTTGATACACAGCCCAAGCGCTGTGCGCACAATGGCGGGATGCGTATCTGGTCACTTCACCCCCGCTATCTCGACCCACAAGGCCTGGTTGCCCTGTGGCGTGAAACTTTGCTGGCCCAGGCCGTGCTGCATGGGCTCACCAAGGGCTATACCAACCACCCACAGCTGTTGCGTTTCAAAGCCCACGCGCAGCCACTGGATGCGATTGCCAGTTATTTGCATGCCGTGCATGCACAGGCCACCGAGCGCGGCTACCAGTTTGATGCCAGCAAGATTTTGGGCGCACGCACTGCAGCGCCCATGAGCGTTACCACCGGGCAGCTCGCCTACGAGTGGCAGCATCTGCTGGCCAAACTGCAGCAGCGCAATCCCCCGCTGTATGAACGCTGGCACAGCGAAGCGCCGATTGCTCTGCACCCGTTGTTTCGTTTGGAAGAAGGTGATGTGGCGGACTGGGAAAAGCGCTGAAGCTGCAACAGGCGCAGCGTTTTCAGCCACTCCACGAAAATTGCAAAAAAATTAATAGCTTCTAGCGCTTGATGGACAAGCGCTAGAAGCATTTTTGATGCATAAAAAGCATTACACCTCAGGCACCACCGCCTCAGCCCAGTCGTACAGCGCGCCCAGAATTTCCTCGGCGCGCTCGTCGTCCACGGTTTCTTGCAACGCGTCAATCTCGGCAAACATCTGCTCGGCGGTGCGCGCACCGCCCGCTCCTTCGATCAAGGCTGCCGCGCAACGCTGCTGCCAGCGCTGCACTTCGGGCGCACTCAGGCTGTCAGGCCAGTTGCGCGCACGCCAGCGGAACACCAACTCGGCCAGTCTGGCATCGTCAAACCCGGTTTTATCGACGGCCAGTTCTTGCGGGTTGAGCTCACGCAGCTGTGTCAGGCGGCGACGGTCTGCCGGGTTCACAAAGCCGTTGTACAAGTCTTGGTCCACGTCTTGCGGGCCATGGCCGTCCAGACGGCTGTACACCTGCTTCCACAGCACGCTCATATCCGGCAATGTACGCGCCTTCACGGCGTTGTCGATACAGGCCTCCATATCAATGCCCCAGCGCTGCGCCATCTCTGGCGTCAGCGTTTTGAGGTTGCGCACCACCATGGGCGATTTGTTGATGTGAATGCCCTTGATGGGCAAGCGCGTCACACCTTCGGGCAGTTCGGTGGTTTTGGTGAACATGCGCAGGCGCAAGGACTCGGCGTCCAAGCTGGCCAGCTCGCTGGGGTCGGCGTTCAAATCCCAGCAGATCATTTCGTTTTTGTTGGTGGGGTGCTGGGCCAGCGGCCACATCACGGCAATGCAGCCGCGCTGCGGCGGGATCATGCCGCTGATGTGCAAGAACGGGCGCGCGTC
>JAFAGF010000169.1 GCA_023422975.1 Pseudomonadota bacterium | reverse complement strand
GCGATCACAGAGCCCAACCATGCACACGACCGCGCCTGCCAAGCAGCTGAAATTCCAGACCTAACCCTGCACGGCTTACGCCGCAGCTTTAAAAGTCTCACTGAGTGGCTAGAAGTACCTACCGGTGTAGTGGCACAAATACAAGGTCATAAACCCAGCGCCACAGCAGAAAAGCATTACACCGTGCGCCCCCTAGATTTACTGCGTTTACACCATGAGCGTATCGAATCTTGGATATTAGAACAAGGACATAAGACACCTACTAAGCACCGTATGCCAGTCAATTAAAAATCATTTATTTGCATCTTAATTCGCTTAATATGCAAATAAACACAACTTGATAGACATGGAAAATGAAAAATTCATCAGATACAGCAATGCTGCCACTGGAGGCTGACGACGCAGCCAAAATTTTGTCTTCAAAAATCCGGACAGCACGGATCGTGCGGGGCTGGACCCAAGATGAGTTAGCCCAAAGATGTGAGATATCAAAGCGGACTCTATCCAGCTTGGAAGCTGGCTCTGTCAGCGTGCAATTCGGCTTTGTACTCAAGGTACTGTGGGCTCTGAATCTGATCGATGACTTCAACACGCATATCAAGAACGTGGGCCTCAATGACCACGAATTTGCACTCTTGGAAGCCTCACAGCCACTGAGAGTACGAGAGAAAGGCAGAAAGTCATGACGGATGCAAAACCGGTTTGGCTATGGCTTCCAGAGACTACAGAGCCAGTCATTGCGGGGGAATATCAGCTGTCGAATTCTGGCGGCCGCCCGCTAGGAGCTTTCGTATACGAGAGCAGCTATGTAAGTTTGCCCCACGCTATACCACTCGATCAGCAGCAATTAGCACGCTTCAAAGGCATCGCAAAAACGACGGCCTATGAAGGCCTTCACGACATATTCAGAGATGTAAAACCAGAAGGTTTTGGTTTGGACATGCTCCAACGCCGAAGGAATGTCACCAGCCTAAGCAATCTGGATGCACTAGAGTACTCCCCCGGTGATGCTGTAGGGGCGCTGGAAGTCTGCAACAACATTGACGAAAAAGCGTGCTTTTTTCCGCATTCATCGGAAGCCATGTTTAAAGCAATGGATGACTTAGACCCAGCTCAATCCAGTGCTCATATCGTCAATAAAGTAGAGGGAACGATCTCGACCAGTCTTGGCGGCGAACGTCCAAAGATGACCGTGTTGCACAAGGGGCAGCAGTGGATCGCCAAGTTCTCAGGCAGACAAGATGACCCAACCGCAACGCTACGCGAATACATAAGCATGCGCCTAGCGAAACTCTGTGGCATTGATGCAGCAGAAGTGGAGTACATCCACCGAAATGAGCGCGGAGCTGTACTAGTCAAACGATTCGATCGAAATATTCTGCCTGATGGTAAATGTCACCGTGTGCATTTTGCTAGTGCAGCCACGGTGCTCGGCGCTACAGCGGCTGAACGCGACAATCCCAATAGAACTTATATCGGCCTAGCTATGAACGCAAGTCGCTGGAAAGTACAGGGGCATCATGCTGAATTGTGGCGGCGTATGGCCTTCAACGTCCTTATCGGTAATGGAGATGATCACCCAAGAAACCACGGTTTTCTATATACCCCAAAAGGCTGGAAGCTAGCCCCAGCCTATGACATTGCACCTTATTCACCAGCCGGGGGCGCCGTAATAGACGTTCGATCACTTTCGATGGGCTTACGGCGCAATGGCGATGCAGGAGCAACCGTCGAAAATCTACTTATCGGAGCCAAACAACTTGGCGTTGACTACGCACAAGCCAATGAGTTTCTTGATGCCACTTTTGAAACGATCCGACAAAATTGGCATCACTTGGCACTAGACCAAGGCCAAGAACCGTTGAGCCCACCACTGTTTGAACTAGCGCCAAGGACCGCACGTTTAAGCGAGATTGATTTAAAGCGGATTCGCTCTTAATTTGAACGGTGTTACCAAGTAAGTATCAGCAGAAAATCCACCAGTGATATTGCCTCTGTTTTGTGGAGTTCTTAGCACCCTGCTTACGCGACCTTTTTACGCTGTACCTCGTATCAGCGTTACTCGTATTGCACAGGGTTGAGGTATCCATAAATTGAATGCAATCTGCGGCAATAGTAGAAGGCAAGCCAGTTCATGATTGCCTACCCAGCTTGCTCATGGGCGGTATAGCCACAAAAGAAAGTCTCCTGAATCGTCGAGTTTCCAGGGCTGATACCGAAGCATCCGGGCGGTCTGGCTCAAACGAATCAGGAGACGCTGCTAATTTACCAAGTCTGTGCAACGCTGACAAGCCGACGGCGTGACCGCCGTCTCAATTTCTGAAAGTGAATCGACCAGAGTTTTGTAGATAGTTCACAGCCTCCTATTTCCGTTCAAATAGGAGTCCATATAAACCAGCAAAAGCTCAGTATCTAATGCTGGGACAAACAGTCACTTTTTAAACTGCCTGAGCAAGCACCTGACCGACCTGCACTAGAGAGCCTACAACGACTTTCTGCTGCAACAGACCTGCTTTGATCGCGGTCACGGGGATTTCCATTTTCATGGACTCCAACACCGCCACTACCTCCCCCGCTTGCACCTGCGCGCCCGCTGCTACCTTCCACTGCAGCAAGCTGCCCGCCATGGGCGCCAAAATCGCCCCTTCTAGCTGGGTTGTCTCCCTCACAGGCTCCACCGCCTGCGCAGGGGCAACTGCCATTGCTCCCGCCCCTTGCAACCAAGCGCTAGGCAAGCCCAAAAGCACCCGCTTTCCATCCAGTTCGATGTAGCTGCGCAGCAGCGCCGCGTCGGCCGCTGCTACTGGGCGCTCAGCAGGCAGCCAGTCTTGCCCCATCTCCGTCTCAATCCAGCGCGTGTGCACCGCAAATCCGTCTTCGGCAGTAAAAGCGGGGGCTTGCACCACAGCACGGTGAAACGGCAGCACACTGGCAACACCTTGAATGTGGAACTCTTGCAGCGCACGGCGCGCACGCGCCAGCACTTGGGTACGGGTGCGGCCTGTGACAATGAGCTTGGCCATCATCGAGTCAAAACTGCCAGAAATAGTGGATCCTGACGTAACCCCGCTGTCGACGCGCACCCCTGGTCCACTGGGCGCATCAAAGCGCAGCACAGTACCCGGCGTGGGCAAGTAGCCCCGTCCTGGGTCTTCCGCGTTGATACGAAACTCCATGCTGTGCCCCTGCGGTTCAGGCGTGGTGGTGATGCTCAGCGGCAAGCCATCGGCAATGCGCAACTGCTCCACCACCAAGTCGATGCCCGTGGTGGCTTCCGTCACAGGGTGCTCGACTTGCAAACGGGTGTTCACCTCCAAAAAAGAGATTTGGCCATTGCGGCTGAGTAAAAACTCCACAGTCCCCGCTCCAACGTAGCCCGTGGCTTTCCCAATGTCGTGCGCTGCTTGGTGGATGCTGGCGCGCTGGGCATCGCTTAGGAAGGGGGCTGGCGCTTCTTCCACCAGCTTTTGGTTACGCCGCTGCAAAGAGCAGTCGCGCGTGCCCAGCACCAGTACGTTGCCATGCGTATCGCCCAGCAACTGCGCCTCAATGTGGCGAGGTCGGTCAAGGAACTGTTCCACAAAACACTCTCCACGGCCAAAGGCCGCAGTGGCCTCACGCACGGCAGATTCGTACAACTCTGCCACTTCTTCCATAACCCACGCCACTTTCAGGCCACGTCCACCACCGCCAAACGCAGCTTTGATGGCAACCGGTAAACCGTATTGCTGCGCAAACGCCACGACCTCCGATGCGCTTTGCGCCGGCCCTGCGGTTCCCGCCACCAAGGGAGCGCCCACCTGCATGGCAATTTTGCGGGCAGCCACTTTGTCACCCAAAGCCTCAATCGTTTCTGGGCGCGGGCCAATCCAGAGTAGACCTGCATCCATGACAGCACGCGCAAACTCTGCACGCTCGGACAAAAATCCATAGCCCGGGTGCACGGCATCTGCACCGCTTTTTTGTGCAATCGCAATCAGCTTGGTCATGTCCAAATAGGTCTCAGCCGGGCGCACACCTTGTAGACCCCAAGCCTCATCGGCCATATGCACATGCAAAGCATCGGCATCAGGGTCGGCATACACTGCCACCGACTGCACACCGTAGTCACGGCACGCGCGGGCAATACGAACAGCAATTTCGCCACGGTTGGCAATGAGTACTTTTTTCATCATCTAGCTCGGTAAAACGTTGGCGGCATCCGCATCGCTGCTGTGCTGCGAGTCAAAATCTGCCACCACCTTGAATTGGATCTGGCAGCCCACAGGAATTTGCGCAGCCAAGTCCAAGTGGTAACTGGCCAAGGCGGCAATCACTGGGTAGCCGCCCGTCAATGGATGGTCGGCCAAAAACAAGACGGGCTGCCCGCTGATGGGCACCTGAATCGCGCCCAGCACCGTTCCCTCACTGGGCAATTCACCATGCACGGAACGCGCCAAAGGCTGCGCGCCCTGCAGCCGTATGCCAATGCGGTTGGACTGAGGGGTAACTACCCATGTCTGACCTGTCAACGTGGCCACACCCTGCGCGCTGAACCAGTCCGTGCGCGGGCCCAACACCACATCCAGCGTGACGGTGTCACCAGCTCTGGGCAACCCCGGCAGCGGCTCGTGCTGCTCAGACACCGCTTGCAGTGCAGCGGCCGACACCATCTGCCCCACCGGCACCCGCTGGCCGGGCTGCAATGCTGCTGGACCCACCTGCGCCAAGGTATCGGTGGCACAACTGCCCAGTACAGGCTCGACCCCCCAGCCGCCGCGCACAGCCACATAGCAGCGCATGCCCGCCTTTACCGCACCCAACGTTAAACCGTCACCGTCATTAAGCGCCACCGCCTGGCCGCAAGGTATGGGCTGCACAGAACCCGCCGCAGTCTGCAGATGAAGTGCAACATCTGCCCCCGCTATCGCCACCGTGCAAGCGCCGTGCGCTCGCATGCACAACTGTCCCAGTAAGTTTTCCAGCACTGGCGTGTGCACGGGGTTGCCCACCATGCGGTTGGCTTGGCGCATGGCCGCCTGATCCAGCGCTCCTGAGGCCGAAACCCCCAAGCCCTCCATGCCATGGCGGCCCCGATCTTGGAACAGGGTTTGCAAGCCCACGCTTTTAAATTCAATAGCTGCTTGCGAAGGCATAGAAAGAGCTAGAGCAATTTTTGACTGCAATTGCACAGCCTCACCGTCCACTGTTTCCACCTCAGCCATTGCTACAGCAGCAGGATGGCGCGGCATCAGCACCTGCGTAGTACTGCGCGCCGCATCCACAAACTGCACCTGAAAGCCGGGCTGAATGAGCGCTGGCTCGGCCCGCGCCAAATCCCACATGGCCAACTCTGTCACGCCCAACAGTTGCCAGCCACCGGGGCTCGCCTTGGGGTAAACCGCACTGAAGCCGCCCCCTAAAGCCACCGAGCCCGCAGGCACTTGCGTGCGCGGTGTGGCGCGGCGTGGCACCTGAAAGTTGGCTCCGCCCGACAGGTACACAAAACCGGGGGCAAAGCCGGCAAAGGCTGCGTCATACGGCTGGCCCGTGTGGCGCGCCACCACCTCTTGCACGCTGATACCTAAGATTTCAGCCACATCGGGCAAATCTTCTCCCGTGTAATGCACGGGAATGTCCACCACTCGCCCCCCACTGCGTTGGGCCTTGTCCAAGGCCCGCCAAGCGGTTTGTGCGCGTTGCGCCAGCGCGTGTCGCAAAGCCGCTGCGGACAGCACCCACGGCTGGTATTGCACCAGCAGCGTTCGGGCGGCAGGCACCAAGGCTTGCACACCTGCCATGGGCTCGGCCAAACACTGACGGTACAGCGCCATGGTCTGGGTCAGGTCATCCAACTCCACCAACAAAGCGCGATCACTGGCCGGTAAAAAACGCATGGCCCGCCTTTAGTTCGGTTGCACAAAAGGCTGCAATGCCACACCCGCCTGCTGCAAGCGCGCGCGGATTTTCCGGGCCATCTCGACCGCACCGGGGCTGTCGCCATGCACACAAATCGAGTCGGCAGCAATGGTCACAGGCTTGCCTGTGATGCTGGTCAGGCCGCCCGTTTGAACCAGTTGCAGCATACGCTGGGCAATCGCGTCGGCATCGTGCAGCACGGCACCAGGCAAGCGACGCGAGACCAAGGACCCATCGTCGTTGTAGGCGCGGTCAGCAAAGGCCTCTGCCTTGACCTGAAGGCCACGCGCTTGCGCCCAACCAATCAGGGGCGAGCCCGCCAGCGCCAACAAAGTCAGCGTGGGGTCGACCTCCAAAATCGCGGTGATCACATCGCCCGCTTGGCGGGCATCGTGGGCAATGGTGTTGTAGAGGGCTCCGTGCGGCTTCACATAGCGCACTTGCGTGCCCGCCGCGGCAGCCAAACCCTTTAACGCGCCGATTTGGTAGATCACATCGGCCACCAGTTCGCTGCTGCTGGGGTCCATGTTGCGACGGCCAAATCCCACTAAATCCGGATAAGCCACGTGCGCGCCCACCACCACACCTTGGCCCGCTGCGTGCTTGAGGGTTTGCAAGATGCCAGCCGGATCGCCCGCATGAAAGCCGCAAGCCACATTGGCACTGGTGACGATACCCAGCATGGCCGCATCGTCGCCCATGCGCCACACCCCAAAGCTTTCACCCAGATCGCTGTTGATATCCATCCTGTATCCTTTTCATGCATCCGCCTAGCACGGATTGTTCAACAACTAAAAGCAAATTTCTTACCAACCATGGCTGCAACGCAAACCCGGCACCTCCATCACCGCACGGCCCCCACCAGCTTGGCCGATACCGTGGCCGACACCATTCGCCAGCAGCTCATCCATGGTGAGCTGCGCGCCGGCCAGCATTTGTCTGAGGCCGCGCTGAGCCAGCAACTCGACATCTCGCGCAACACGCTGCGCGAGGTGTTTCGCATCCTCATCAAAGAAGGCCTGCTGCGCCACGAACCCAATCGAGGCGTGGCCGTGGTCGTTCCCTCGATTGCAGACATCATTGACATCTACCGCGTGCGCCGCTTGATTGAGTGCCAGTCGCTGGAAAAAGCCTGGCCCCTGCACCCCGCCCACAAGCACATGCGCGAAGCCGTACAAGCCGCCCAGCACGCACGCGACGCCAAAGACTGGAAGCAAGTGGGCTCTGCCAACATGGCCTTCCACGCCGCCATCGTGGCGCTCAGCGACAGCGAACGCCTGTCCGCCATGTTTGAAGACATTGCCGCCGAGTTGCGCTTGGCTTTTGGTCTGCTGGACGACCCGGAATACCTGCACGCTCCTTATGTCGATCTGAATGCCCGTTTGCTGCAAATGTTCATTGAAGGACAAACCAGCGCCGCCGCTCGCGAGCTGGAGACCTATTTGGTCCAGTCCGAGCGCATGGTGCTGGCCGTGTATGCCCGCGAAATCAGTTGAGGCCTGCGCCCTGATACAGCACATAAACCCGCACACAAATAGTGCAAACAATCACCACCGCACCATTTATGACTGAACAATCAGACACTCAGTCTTCAACAATCAAAAAATAACGCACCTACAAAACAGAGGCATCGTTGAAATCCCTGATAGACCGAAGAACCCTGTATTGATAGTTTTGGCACGCGAATTGCCTGCAGTTTTCACTACGGATGGCGTGCCATACGGGCAGGTCTTCACCACCTCTATCCAGGAGCTCTTCATGAAGCGTCGAATTTTTTGCGCCACTGCCACTTTGGTGGCCAGCATGGGTTTTGCCGGCAGCGCCATGGCACAGACCAAATGGGATTTCGCCACCGCCTACGGCGCAGGCAACTTCCACTCCAAAAACAACGAGCAGTTTGTAAAAGATGTGGACGCGGCCACCCAAGGCGCTTTGAAGATTACCCCCCACTTTGGTGCTTCACTGTTTAAGATGCCCGAAATCAAGCGCGCCGTGCAAACCGGCAATGCGCAAATGGGTGAGTTCTTCTTGGTCAGCTTCCAAAACGAATCGCAAATTTTTGGCACCGATGGCCTGCCCTTCTTGGTCAGCAACTACGACGAAGCCTTCAAGCTGTACCAAGCGCAAAAGCCTGCTCTGCAGCAACTGCTGGACAAGCAAGGCCAAGTGCTGCTGTACGCCGTGGCATGGCCCCCACAAGGCATCTACAGCAAAAAGCCCATCAACTCTGCCGCTGACCTGAAGGGCATGAAATGGCGCGTGTACTCGCCCACCACCGCCCGCATTGGTGAGTTGGTGGGCGCGCAGCCCGCCACCATCCAAGAGGCAGAACTGTCGCAAGCGCTGGCCACCGGCGTGATTGAGGGCCTGATCACCTCCAGCGCCACCGGCGCCGACAACAAGCTGTTTGAAAACCTCAAGTACTACTACAACGTGCAAGCTTGGATCCCCAAGAACGCCGTGACCGTGAGCAAGAAGGCTTTCAACGCACTGGACAAGTCCCAGCAAGCCGCCGTGCTGAAGGCCGCGGCGGACGCTGAAGCCCGTGGTTGGAAGGCATCGCAACAAGTGGATGCCACATCGATCGCCACCTTGAAGGCTGGCGGCATGACTGTGGAAGCCCCCTCTGCCCAGCTGAAGGCCGATTTGGCCAAGGTGGGTGAGACCGTGATCAAGGAATGGCTGGACAAGGCCGGCCCCGAAGGCAAGGCCGTGCTGGACGCCTTCCAAGCCGCCAAGTAAGCACCGTGGCTGGGCAGCCCCACGGGCTGCTGCCACCACCCCTGCCCTTGGGTGCCCCACTGCAAGCACTCAAGGGCATTGTTGTTTGTCTCTTGCAGCAACGTGCCGCCTTTGCAGGTGCCGCACGAAGGACTTTTGCACATGCGCAAATTCTTAGATGACCTCTACACCGCCAGTGGCTGGTTGGCAGGCATTTCTATGATGGGCGTGTTGCTGATGGTGCTGCTCACCATCTTCAGCCGCTTTTTTGGCTTTGCCGCGCCCGGCACCGATGCCTATGCAGGCTACGCCATGGCGGGCGCGGGTTTTTTGGCCTTGGCCAGCACCCTCAAACACGGCGAACACATCCGCGTCACGCTGATACTCGGCATGCTCAAAGGCAAGGCGCTCAAGGCGCTGGAAGTGACTGCGCTGTCGGTGGCCACGGTGCTCTCAGGCTTTTTGGCGTTCTACGCCTGCCGCTTGGTGTGGCAGTCGTGGGAGATTGAGGACATCTCGGTGGGCATTGATGCCACGCCACTGTGGATTCCCCAAATTTTGATGGCCGTGGGCTGCGTCATTTTCTTCATCGCCTTTTGTGATGAACTGGTTTTAGAACTGCGGGGCCAACGCAAGCCGCGTGCCGCAGATGCGGAGGGCACACCCCATGAATGAAATATTTGCCAGTGTGGCGTTGGTGGTGGTGCTGCTCGTGCTGCTCAGCGGCGGCGTCTGGGTGGGCTTGACCTTGGCCGGTGTCGCTTGGTTTGGTATGGAGTTCTTCACCGCACGCGCGGCGGGCGATGCCATGGCCATGACCATTTGGGGCAGCGCCAGCAGCTGGACGCTGACCGCCTTGCCCCTGTTTGTGTGGATGGGCGAGATTCTGTACCGCACCAATTTGTCAGAGAGCATGTTCCGCGGGCTGGCCCCGTGGGTCAACGCCTTGCCCGGGCGCTTGCTGCACACCAATGTGATTGGTTGCACCATTTTTGCCTCGGTCTCAGGCTCGTCGGCGGCCACATGCGCCACCGTGGGCAAGATCAACATCCCTGAGCTGCAAAAGCGCGGCTACACCGAGGCGCAAATCATCGGCTCACTGGGTGGCCCCGCCACGCTGGGCCTGCTAATTCCGCCCTCCATCATCTTGATTGTGTATGGCGTCTCAGCCGAGTTGTCGATCTCCAAACTCTTCATGGCAGGCGTGCTACCCGGCTTATTGCTGGCCCTGCTGTTCAGCGGCTACATCATGGTGTGGGCACTGATGAATCCCACCAAGGTTCCCAAAGCCGATACACAGCTGAGCTTTAGCCAAAAGCTGTTCGAGGCGCGCCACCTCATCCCCGTCGTGCTGCTGATTGGCGGCGTGATTGCCAGCATTTACACCGGCTTTGCCACCGCCACCGAGGCCGCTGCCATTGGCGTGGTGGGTGCATTGATTTTGTCGGCATCGCAAAAAGCGCTGACGTGGAACAGCTTCAAAGCATCAATGTTTGGAGCCACACGTCTGTACTGCATGATTGCGCTGATCTTGGCGGGCGCTGCATTTATGACCATGTCCATGGGCTACATTGGGCTGCCGCGACAGTTGGCCGAGTTTGTTGGAGGCCTGAACCTCTCGCCTGCCATGCTGATCATTGTGCTGGGAATCTTCTACATCCTTCTAGGCTGTTTTTTGGATGGAATCTCCACCATTGTGCTAACCATGAGCGTGGTGTTACCAATCATCCAAGCTGCTGGTATTGACCCTCTGTGGTTCGG
>JAFAGF010000160.1 GCA_023422975.1 Pseudomonadota bacterium | reverse complement strand
CGCGACTGAGGGAAGCGGGTGACAAGCTCGTTGAAAGACTCGTAGGAGTCCTTGGCGGCTTTCTGGTCACGTTCAGAAAGGTCTTGGCGCGACAGCCAAGCGAACATGCCTAAGTTGTCGTTGAAATTTACCAAGCCTTTAAGGTAGAGTGCATAGTCGATTGCAGGGCTGGCAGGGTGCAGGCGGATGAAGCGATCCAGCGTAGCGTGCGCCTGCTCTTTCTCGCCAGCTTTGTATTGCGCGTAGGCTTTTTCAATTTGTGCCTGCTGTGCCAGCGGCGTTCCTGCTGCGCGGCCTTCCAGTTTTTCAAACAGTGGAACCGCCTTGTCAAAACCGCCTGCTTGAACTTCATCGCGCGCTTCGGTGTAAATGCGGTCTGGGGTCCAATTCGCAGTCGGATCTTCTTTGGTCGAGGAGCAACCACCCAACAGGCCCGCTGTAACAACAACGGCAAGAACAGGACGTGAAATGCGCGGCATGGCGAACAGCTTTCGGACAGAGTTTGTCATAAGTTCTAGTGAGGCAACAGCTTCCAGTGCAGAAGGAAGCGTCTGCAATGCGTGCTGCATTGTATAGGGCTAAATCTTTCGGATCGCAAGCTTTATGCTGCCCCATATTGCTACGGACATGCAAAGAAGTTGGGGCGCAGCGGGCGGTGTGTTCCTACAATGTGAGGATGTTTGTTCACCTGCGCCTGCACACCGAATTTTCCGTCATTGATGGAACCTGTCGTATCAATGATGTCGTCAATGCTGCTGCAGCTGATGGCCAGCCAGCATTGGCGATTACTGACTTGAACAATATGTTCGGCAGCTTGAAATTCTACAAAGCTGCACGTGGTAAAGGCGTAAAGCCTATTTTAGGTGCTGAACTCAGTATGGAAGGCTGGGGCGCAGACGGAGAGACTAGTCGTATCCTGCTTTTAGTGCAAAGCCAGCAGGGATATCACAATCTTTCAGAAATTCTGGCACGCGGCTGGACCGGAAATGTTTCTAAAGTGCAGGCGCAACCATTTTTTAAATGGGAGTGGCTGCAAGAGTTGGGTGAGGGGTTGATTCTGTTTTCCGGGGCTAATGCAGGACCTGTGGGGCAGTTGCTGCTGCGTGGCGACAGCCAAGGAGCAGCTGATTTGGTCCTGCAACTGGCCGGTATGTTTCCTCATCGTTTTTACTTGGAGTTGCAGCGGGCAGGCCGTGCAGATGATGAGAGCGTTGTTGCACAAACCGTGCAATTGGCGGCAAGGTTGAATTTACCCGTCGTGGCGACACATCCTGTGCAATTTTCCAAACCTGCAGACTTTGACTCGCATGAGACACGCGTGTGTATTGCAGAAGGTGAAGTGCTGGCCAATCCTCGCCGAGTACGTCGTTTCACGCGGGAGCAATATTTCAAAAGTAGCGCTGATATGGAGGCGCTGTTTGCAGATATTCCATCTGCGATTGAAAACACGCAGGAAATCGCACGACGTTGCAGTGTGACGTTGAAGCTGGGCACTTACTATCTGCCTGATTTCCCTGCTCCGGGAAATATGACGATTGAAGAATACTTTCGTCACGCTTCCTATGAAGGTTTGGAAGAGCGCCTGACCTTACTGTTCCCGGATGTCGGATTGCGCAACAAAAAGCGCCCTGAATATGTGGAACGCTTGGAGTTTGAACTGGGCATCATTTTGAAGATGGGCTTTCCTGGCTACTTCTTGATCGTGGCGGACTTCATTAACTGGGCGAAGAACAATGGCTGCCCTGTGGGGCCTGGTCGTGGATCAGGTGCAGGCTCATTGGTGGCGTATGTACTGAAGATTACCGACCTGGACCCTATTTATTACAACCTGCTGTTCGAGCGCTTCTTGAATCCAGAGCGTGTGTCCATGCCTGACTTTGACGTGGACTTCTGTCAGGCTAATCGCGACCGAGTGATTGACTATGTGAAGGATCGCTATGGGCGCAATGCGGTCAGCCAGATCGCGACCTTTGGCACTATGGCTGCACGTGCGGTGATCCGTGACGTGGGTCGAGCAATGGATATGAGCTATGGTTTCTGCGATGGTATTTCCAAGCTCATCCCCAATAAGCCAGGCCTGCACGTTACGTTGAAATACCCGCCCAATCCCAAGAAAGAGGGCGATAAATACACCTATGCGATAGAGGCCGAGCCTGTGTTGGCACAGCGCATCGAACAGGAAGAAGACGTCAAGAGCCTGATTGAGTTAGCACAAAAACTTGAAGGAATGACGCGCAATATCGGCATGCACGCGGGGGGGGTAGTGATTGCCCCGGGTAAGTTGACAGATTTTTGTCCTCTGTATCAGCAGCCCGGTAGTGAGTCGGCGGTGGCCATGCTGGACAAGGATGATGTGGAGCAAATCGGTCTGGTCAAGTTCGACTTCTTGGGTCTTGCAACTTTGACCATCTTGGAAATCGCGCGCGAATTCATCATGAAGCGCCACAAGGGGCAGCAGAACTTCAAGTTTGAAGAAATTCCCTTGGACGACTATCCCACCTACAAGCTGTTTCAGGAAGGAAAGACAGAAGCGGTTTTCCAGTTTGAATCGCGTGGTATGCAAGGCATGTTGCGCGATGCGAAGCCATCACGCTTGGAAGACTTGATTGCGCTGAATGCTTTGTACCGTCCGGGGCCTATGGACCTGATTCCTTCGTTCGTGGCTCGCAAGCACGGACGTGAGGTGATTGAATACCCTCACCCTCTTGTAGAGAAGGTGCTGTCAGAGACCTACGGCATCATGGTTTACCAAGAGCAGGTGATGCAAACTGCACAGGTACTTGGTGGTTATTCGTTGGGTGGCGCAGACTTGCTGCGTCGTGCTATGGGTAAAAAGAAAGTGGAGGAGATGGTCAAGCACCGTGCCACTTTCTGCGAAGGTGCGGCCAAGCAAGGTATTGACGAGCACAAAGCGGGGGAAGTGTTTGACTTGATGGAAAAGTTTGCGGGCTATGGCTTTAACAAGTCGCACGCTGCTGCTTACTCATTACTGGCTTACCACACCGCATGGCTCAAGGTGCATTACACCGCCGAGTTTTACTGCGGCAATATGACCGTGGAAATGGACAACACCGACAAGCTCAAGGTGTTGTTTGAAGATGCGTTGAAGATGGGCATGAGCTTTGAGATGCCAGACGTGAACCGTGGCTTCTACCGCTTTGAACCTGTCACCGATAAGGTGATTCGCTACGGCCTGGGTGCTATCAAAGGCACAGGCCAGCAGGCGATTGAGGCCATCGTTGCTGCCCGTGAGGGCAATGGTGTGGGGCCTGATGCACAGGTGAAGGGCCCATTTAAGAGTCTGTGTGATTTCTGTGCACGTGTAGATCGCACGAAACTCAACAAGCGTACATTGGAAGCCCTGATCAAAGCGGGTGGTTTTGACAGCATTCACTTGGATCGCGCGGCCTTGG
Source organism: Pseudomonadota bacterium (assembly GCA_023422975.1). Taxonomy (GTDB): domain Bacteria; phylum Pseudomonadota; class Gammaproteobacteria; order Burkholderiales; family Burkholderiaceae_C; genus Comamonas. The sequence continues at coordinate 5,653 of JAFAGF010000160.1, read as the reverse complement.
TGGCATCGATTGATACCGCATTTGAGTATGCGAATGCCCAGCTCGCCAATGCCAATCAGGGTGGCTTGTTTGACATGATGGGTGATGATGCCCAGGGTTCCAGCAACCAAGAGCCCGCTTTGGCGGATGTGTTGCCATGGGGGGTCAAAGAGCGGCTGACGCAGGAAAAGACCGCAGTTGGCTTTTACCTTTCAGGACATTTGTTTGATGAGGTTGAGCATGAAGTACGCAACTTCATCCGGACGCCACTGAGCGAGTTAAGTGATAGTCGGGAGCCGCAACTGCTGGCGGGCATTGTGAGTGATCTGCGCGTCATCAATGGTCAGCGCGGCAAGCTGTGCCTCTTCAAACTCGACGACAAAAGCGCTGTGCTGGAGGCGTCCATTGATGAGGCAACTCTGAATGCACACAGTGATTTGCTTAAAGATGACGAGTTTGTGGTGATCACAGGCCGCGTGCAGCATGACCACTTTAGTGGTGGCTTGCGTGTGAAGGCGCAGAAAGTATTCAGTTTGGCGGATGCCCGTTGCCGCTTTGCGCGTTATTTGCAAGTAGATGCTGCCCACAAAGTGCCCGATGTTTTACGCATACTGCGCGAGTTCCCGGCAAAGCTGGAGCGTACCGAGGAGGGTGAATTGCGTCATGGCCTCAAGATTCGTTTGGGCGTGCGCTGCGAGGCGCAGGGAATGGCAGCAGTCGCTGAGCTGGATGTTGGTGACAAGCACAAGTTCTATCCCTGCGACGCTGCATTGGCCGCATGGCGTGCCGAAGTAGGAAATACCGGCTGCCAAATTGTGTGGCGGGGTGCTTGAAAACGACATGTAGTCCTAGAACCCACGCTGTCCTACAAGATATTGCTCGAAACCTCCCTTTGCTAGCCCAGATGACTCTATGAAGAATGACCATGGGCTGATCGCTAGAATGAAATTCATGGCTACCCAACAACCTCCATACCGTCCTTCTTTGCCAGACCAGATCTCTCATGAGGATGATGGCAACTCGGTCGTCATGGAGCGGCGCACCCAAAAAGTTGTGCCACCTCCGATGTACCAAGTCGTCATGCTGAATGACGATTTCACTCCGATGGAGTTCGTGATAGTGGTGTTACAAGAATTCTTTAGTAAAGACAGGGAGCAGGCCACACAAATCATGCTCAAAATTCACCTAGATGGGCGCGGCGTATGCGGCGTCTATTCCCGCGATATCGCAGCTACCAAGGTAGAGCAGGTATTGCAAGCTGCACAGCAAGCAGGGCACCCCTTGCAAGCTGTGAGTGAGCCTATTGAATAAATGGTGTTCGCCCCGAACTATGCACACAGTCTCATAAACCGCAAGCACAAAGGAGTTCGTACATGATTGCCCAAGAACTGGAAGTCAGCTTGCACATGGCATTTGTGGAGGCTCGTCAGCAGCGCCACGAATTCATTACCGTTGAACATTTGCTGCAAGCCTTGCTGGACAACCCCAGCGCTTCAGATGTGCTGCGTGCGTGCTCAGCCAATATCGATGATTTGCGTGCTTCGCTGAGCAATTTCATCAAAGACAACACACCGCAAGTGTCTGGCACCGAAGAGGTGGATACACAGCCCACGCTGGGTTTTCAGCGTGTGATTCAGCGTGCCATCATGCACGTGCAGTCCACAGGCAATGGCAAGAAGGAAGTCACCGGCGCGAATGTGTTGGTGGCCATCTTTGGCGAGAAAGATTCGCATGCGGTGTACTACCTGCATCAGCAGGGTGTCACACGCTTGGACGTGGTCAACTACATCGCTCACGGTATCCGCAAGAGCGACCCGCCAGAGCCAGCCAAGGCTGATTCGGCCATGGAAGGTGAAGAAGGTGGCATGGGTGGAGAGCGCACGGAGAAAGCTTCTCCGTTGGAGCAGTACACCCAAAACCTGAATCAGGCGGCCAAAGAAGGCAAGATCGATCCACTAATCGGTCGTGACTACGAAGTGGAACGTACCATCCAGATTCTGTGCCGTCGCCGTAAAAACAACCCGCTGCTGGTGGGCGAGGCTGGCGTGGGCAAAACCGCAATTGCTGAGGGTTTGGCATGGCGCATTACCGAAGGTACGGTGCCGGAAGTGCTGTCGGAAGCGGTGGTCTATTCGCTGGACATGGGGGCCTTGCTGGCAGGCACCAAGTACCGGGGTGATTTTGAGCAACGCCTCAAAGGTGTGCTCAAAACCCTGCGTGACAAGCCCAATGCGATTTTGTTCATCGATGAAATCCACACCTTGATCGGAGCGGGCGCGGCTTCGGGTGGCACGTTGGATGCATCCAACTTGCTCAAACCTGCGCTGTCCAGTGGTCAGCTCAAGTGCATTGGCGCCACCACGTTCACGGAATATCGCGGCATTTTTGAGAAAGACTCGGCTTTGTCGCGTCGTTTCCAGAAGGTGGACGTGGTAGAGCCCACCGTGCCTGAAACCATTGAAATCCTCAAGGGCTTGAAGCCACGCTTTGAAGAGCACCACGGCGTGGAATATGAAACCGAGGCGCTGCAAGCTGCGGCGGAGCTGTCGGCCAAGTACATCAACGACCGCCATTTGCCCGACAAGGCGATTGACGTGATCGACGAGGCCGGCGCTGCGCAGCGTGTGAAAAAGGCGGAAGCCCGCAAGCGCACGATTACGCGTACCGAGATCGAAGAGATCGTCGCCAAGATTGCACGCATTCCCCCTGCCAACGTTTCCAATGACGACCGCAGCAAGCTGCAAACGTTGGAGCGCGACCTCAAGAGCGTGGTGTTTGGCCAGGACAAGGCACTGGAAGTGCTGGCTTCTGCGGTCAAGATGGCACGCTCGGGTTTGGGTAAGCCAGAAAAGCCGATCGGCTCTTTCTTGTTCAGCGGCCCCACAGGCGTGGGCAAGACAGAAGCTGCCAAGCAACTGGCGTACATCTTGGGTGTGGACTTGATCCGCTTTGACATGTCCGAGTACATGGAGCGCCATGCGGTCAGCCGCTTGATTGGTGCGCCTCCGGGCTATGTGGGCTATGACCAAGGTGGTTTGCTGACGGAAGCCGTCACCAAAAAGCCGCACTCGGTGTTGTTGCTAGACGAAATTGAAAAAGCACACCCTGACATCTTCAACGTGCTGCTGCAGGTGATGGACCACGGTACGCTGACTGACAACAATGGTCGCAAGGCAGACTTCCGCAACGTCATCGTCATCATGACGACCAATGCCGGTGCAGAAGCCATGCAAAAGTCGGTGATGGGTTTCACCACCCAAAAGCAAGCGGGCGACGAGATGGCCGACATCAAGCGCTTGTTTACGCCAGAGTTCCGCAACCGTCTGGACGCCATCGTTAGCTTCAAGCCACTGGATGAACAAATCATCCTGCGGGTGGTCGACAAGTTCTTGTTGCAACTGGAGCAACAGTTGGGCGAGAAGAAGGTGGAAGTGACATTCAGCGACAAGCTGCGCAAGCACCTGGCTGCCAAGGGCTTTGACCCTGCCATGGGTGCTCGCCCCATGCAGCGCCTGATCCAGGACACCATCCGCCGTTCGCTGGCTGATGAGTTGCTGTTCGGCCGCTTGGTGAACGGCGGTCGCCTGGAAGTCGACTGGGATGCCGAGGCCAATGAAGGCAAGGGTGACGTGTTGTTGGAGATCACCGAGCTGCCCAAGCCTGAAGGCAAGTCAGAGCCTGCAGAGCCTGAACAGGCCACCGCTTCGGAGTAAACCGAGCTATGCAAAAAACCGACAGCCGATAAGCTGTCGGTTTTTTTATGGCTGACTCTGCAAGGGGCTGAGGCAGGATACAGTCGGCGTTAACAATACCGCGCAGGAGGGGATGTGGAGGCAATCACGCAGTGGTTCACGCATGAACATGTCATGCTGATTCTGTCTGTTACTTGGTCACTGTATGTTGTGATTGTGGGCGTGTGGATCTTGCTGCAACGCCGCGCACCGGTCGCTACCCTGAGCTGGCTGCTGTCCATGGCGGTCTTGCCCGTGGCGGGCATCGGTATTTACTATTTTCTGGGGCCACGGCGCTTGAAGCGCCAGCGTCTACGCCGTTTGCGCAGCCGTCGCCGCTCGCGGGTGCGTGCGAGTATCGCGCGCCTGAAAGAGAAAGTGCCGCAGGCACCGGAGCGCTTGCACCAGGTGGTCAAGCTGGTTACCGCATCGACCAACTTTCCCGTGAGCACAGCAGACAAGGTCGAGCTGCTGGTCGGTGGCGCTGCCACCTTTGACAGCATCATGGATGCGGTGCGTGAGGCCAAAGACCACATTCATCTGGAATACTACATTTTTGAGCCGGACGAGACCGGGCTGCGTCTGATTGCGCTGCTGTGCCAAAAAGCGCGCGAGGGCGTGACAGTGCGCTTGCTGGTGGATGCGCTGGGCTCCAAAAAACTCTCGCGGAAATACTATGCGGCGCTGGAAGCCGCAGGCGGCGAGTTCGCGCTGTTTCACCCCACCAAGTTTGGCCGGCGTGTGCGCCCTGTCATTAACTTTCGCACCCACCGCAAAATTGTGGTGATTGATGGCGTGATTGGCTACACCGGGGGCGTCAACATCACCGATGAAGAAGACAAGCGCATCTTGCACGATGCCTACCACGATGTGCATGTGCGCCTGGAAGGCCCGGTGGTGAACTGGCTGCAAACGGTCTTTTTGGAAGACTGGAGCTATGCGCTGGATTACAACCGCAAGAACGAGCCTGCGGATTTCAGCGCCTTGCTGCCCGACTTGCCGGATGGCAACCAGGTGGTGCAAATCATGGCGTCCGGGCCGGACAGCAACATGGAAGCCATTCACCGGGTGCACGTCTCAGCCATCCATGCAGCGCACAAGCGTTTGTGGCTGACCACCCCGTACTTTGTGCCAACAGAAGCTGCCATGCTGGCATTGACCAATGCGGCCTTGCGCGGCGTGGATGTGTGCTTGCTGGTGCCTGAGAAATCAGACTCCCGCATCGTGACGGCAGCGGCCCGCTCTTACTTTGATGAGCTGATTACCTGCGGCGTGAAGGTGTTTGAGTACCACCAAAGCATGCTGCACTCCAAAACCATGGTGGTGGACGATATGGTGGGCATCATCGGCACCGCCAACTTTGACAACCGCAGTTTCCGACTGAACTACGAGGTGTGCGCCGTGGTGTACGGCGAGGAATTTGCGGCCAAGTTGGAGCAACAGTTTGTGGAAGACTTGCAGCACGCACGGCGCGTAGGCTACGCACGGCCGCAAAGCTTTTGGCAGCGGCTGGGGGACTCCGCAGCGCGGTTGATGTCGCCCTTGCTGTAAATAAAAAAGAGAGCTGATAGCGCTGGTGGTGCAATGGTTTGAGCGCTAAAGCCATCTGAAAACCTTATAAATCTGGCGCTAGATGCTCTTTTTTTTTGTGTTGGTTTCGTGGCGTTGACCTTGCCAGAGTGCCGGTGATCACACGCACCCGATGCACAACACGCCAGTGGCCGTGGTGAACAGGCATACTCACCCCCCATGGCTGAACACACATTTCTCTGGCACGACTACGAAACCTTTGGTGCCAACCCCCGTTATGACCGGCCCGCGCAGTTTGCGGCCATTCGCACAGACCTGGATCTCAACGAGATTGGCGAGCCCATCATGGTCTATTGCCAGCCTGCGCCCGATTATTTGCCCAGCCCGCAGGCCTGCTTGATTACCGGCATCAC
>JAFAGF010000082.1 GCA_023422975.1 Pseudomonadota bacterium | reverse complement strand
CATGGAGGATTACGACGAGCAGCCGGTGCAACGCCCCAAATGGATGGGCTGGCTCATCATCATCGGCATGATCTTGGTGGTGCTGGGTTTGCTGAATTTGGGCGTGCGCCTGTATGTGGGCACCCCTTCGGACCAGAGTACGGCCCAGCGCATGCAGGAGATGGTGCAGCAGCGCCCCGAGCTGGCTCAGGGGCAGGCCAACATGGATGGCAGCGACTGCATGCGCTGCCACGGGATTGATCGCAAGTTTGTGGGCCCCAGCTTTTTGCAGGTGGCCGATCGCTACCGCACACAAACAGATGCGCAGGCGTATCTGGCGCGCAAAATTCGCGAAGGCAGTGTGGGTGTGTGGGGGAACACCATCATGCCCCGTCATCCGCAAGTCACGCAGGCGCAGGCCCAAAGCATTGCGGATTGGATTTTGGCCATTCCCCCCAAAACCGACGAATAAGCCGATGCTGCGTGCCAGGCGGCGCGCAGGGATGGCTTATGCATCGCCCGAAGCTGTTGCTGCAACTTCGGGCTTTTTTGCGCCTGGATTCGGCTGCTTGCAAGATGGATGCGTAAACAAGTGAGTGAATGCATGCTTTTTGCTAGCCCCATGGTGCTACTGAGGTTGGCGCGCATGTGCAGCAGTACGCGCACAAAACAAGCGTGCAAGAGGGTGTAAGTGCAGGCTTTGTGTGAAAGCATTGGGTAAACCCTAGGATATTGTTTTTGAAACGATATGGCTGCCAGCGCCAAGCACGTAGCACGTGCAACGCAGCGGCAGCGCAAAGGTTTGGCATGCAGTGGTTACGAACCAAAAGCGTCGCGCAGGCATTGGCTGATGCGGATGAGCTTGGGCGACAGCTCAAGCGCAGCTTGGGCACTTTCGACCTGATCATCATGGGCTTGGCCGTGGCCGTAGGGGCGGGCATTTTCTCGGTGGGTGCACGGGCAGCGGGCACGTTCGCCGGGCCGGCGGTGATTTTCTCTTTCATCATTGCGGCGTTTACCTGCGCGCTGGCCATCATGTGCTATGCGGAGTTCGCCTCCAAAGTGCCGGTGACCGGCAGCGCCTACACCTATACCTATCTGACGCTGGGCGAAGGGCTGGCGTGGATCATTGGCTGGAATTTGCTGCTGGAGATGATTTCTGCCGCCGCCGTGATTGCCAAGTACTGGGGCATTTACCTGAGCACGGTGTTTGCGACGGCGGGGCTGGAGATTTCTTCCACCGTGCAGTTGGGCGGGCTGACCATGTACTGGGGGCCGTTCTTGGTGGTGGCGGTGTTCACCGTGCTGCTGATGCTGGGTACTCAGGTGTCGGCCAAGGTCAACAATGTGTTCACGCTCATCAAGATTGCCATCACGCTGTTTGTGATTGTGGTGGGCTTTACCTACATGAACACGGACAACTTCTCGCCCTTCATACCGCCTGCTCAGCCGCCCGTGGTGGCGCATGGCGTGACCGGTGATGTCTGGGGGCAGCCCATGCTGGCGTGGTTGTTTGGCGCAGCGCCCAGTCAGTATGGCTGGCTGGGGGTGATTTCGGGCGCCTCGCTGGTGTTCTTTGCCTTTTTGGGCTTTGACATCGTGGCCACCTCGGCTGAGGAAGTGAAAGACCCGCAGCGCACTTTGCCGCGTGGCATCTTGGGCGGGTTGGCACTGGTGACGGTGCTCTACATTTTGGTCACGCTGGCGCTGACGGGCATGGTGCCGTATACCGAGCTGGCCAAGGCCGAGAACCCTTCGTTGGCCACGGCGTTTGTGGCCGTGGGCGCAGGCTGGGCCGCGCAAATCATTGCGCTGGGGGTGCTGGTGGGTATGACCACGGTGGTCATGGTGCTGTTGATGGGTAGCTCTCGCGTGCTGCTGGCGCTGTGCCGTGATGGCCTGCTGCCGCGCAGTTGGGGCGTGACGTCGGCCACACGCAAAACCCCCATGCGCTTGCAGATTGCCGTGGGCGTGGTGGTGGCCATCTTGGCAGGCTTTACCCAGGTGGAAGCGCTGGAGGAGATGATCAACATCGGCACCTTGTCGGCCTTTGTGCTGGTCAGCATCGGTGTGCTGGTGCTGCGCAAAAAGCATCCCGGTACTGGCGGCTACCGCGTGCCGTTGGGGGCCGTGCTGCCGATGCTGTCGGCGCTGCTGTGCGTGTATTTGATGATGAATTTGACCACGCTCACCTGGGTGCGCTTTGTCGGCTGGATGGCGCTGGGTGCGGTGATTTATGTCTGCTATGGCATGCGCCATTCACGGCTGGCACAGCAAGCTGCGCAGCAGACGCTGTAAAAAAAGGAGCTGCTTGCGCTCGTTAAATCAGGGTTTGGTTATTGAAATAATTTGAAATCTCGATTTTTTAAGCGCTAGCAGCTATCAATTTTAAAAACCCGGTGAAGCGTTTTGCCACCGGGTTTTTTGATGGGTGTTTGTTTTACAGTGGCGGCGAAGGAGCGTTTGCATGATTCCCACTGCTGCCGGGCCAGATGGCCAGACACGTTGCCAATGGTGCTTGGCCACCGAGCGTTACATCCACTACCACGACCATGAATGGGGCTTCCCGGTAACAGATGACCGCAGGCTGTTTGAAAAGATCAGCCTGGAAGCCTTTCAGTCCGGTTTGAGCTGGTACACCATCTTGGTCAAGCGCGATAACTTCCGCACGGCGTTTGCGCAGTTTGACTTTCACCAGCTGGCGCAGTTTGACGAAGCCGATGTGCAGCGCTTGCTGCAGGACACGGGCATTGTGCGCCACCGCGGCAAGATTGAGGCCGTTATCCACAACGCCGCACGTGCGGTGGAGATGGTGGCGCAGGAAGGATCGTTGGCCGCTTTCTTTTGGCGTTATATGCCCGAAACCCCCAGTGATGGCACGCTGCTGCAAGCGCAAACTGCGCAGTCCCAGGCCTTGGCCAAAGCGCTTAAAGCACGTGGCTGGAAGTTTGTAGGCCCCACCACGGCCTATGCGTTCATGCAGTCGATGGGCATGGTGAATGACCATGCGCCCGAGTGTGTGACGCGGGCAGCGGTGGAAGCACAGAAAAAAGATTTTCAACCGCCGCAGTAAGTCTGAACTAAAACAAAACCCCGCAGCTTTGCAGCATGCGGGGCTGGTGTGCAGGCGTTGAAAAACGGCTTACAGCGTCTTGAACACCTCGCGCGCCGCTTCCACGGTGCGTGCAATGTCTTCCTCGGTGTGGGCGCTGCTCACAAAGCCAGCCTCATACAGGGCGGGGGCAAAGTAGTGGCCGCGCTCCAGCATGCCGTGGTAGAACTTGTTGAACAGTGCACCGTCGGTTTTCATGACGGCTGCATAGCTGGTGGGCAGCTCGGGCAGCAGGTAAAAACCAAACAACCCACCTTGCCAGTCGATGCTGAAGGGGATGCCCGCTGCATCGGCTTCGGCCTTGAGGCCTTGCATCAGGTGGCCGGTTTTCAGGTGCAAGTCTGCATGGAAGCCCGGCTGGCTGATCAGCTCCAGTGTCTTCAAGCCGCAGGCTGTGGCAATCGGGTTGCCCGACAGCGTGCCGGCCTGGTAGACGGGGCCCAAGGGCGAGAGCTTTTCCATGATGTCGCGGCGGCCACCAAAGGCGGCCATGGGCATGCCGCCGCCAATCACCTTGCCCATCACGGTCAGATCCGGCGCAAAACCTTCAATCTTCTGGGCGTAGATGCTTTGGGCGCAGCCCAGTGCGACACGGAAGCCCGTCATGACTTCGTCGTAAATCATCAGCGCGCCGTGCTCTTGCGTCAGCTCGCGGATGCGGCGCGTGAATTCCACGGAAGCGCGCACAAAGTTCATGTTGCCGGCAATGGGCTCCATGATCACGCAGGC
>JAFAGF010000044.1 GCA_023422975.1 Pseudomonadota bacterium | reverse complement strand
ACGCTGATGGCGCTGGTGATGCTGCTGGCGCCGGGCAGGGGCATGCTGCGCAGGCCCTGGGCAGCCAAGGCTGCGCACAAGCGCGCGCCGGGGTCGCTCACGCCAGGGGTGCCTGCGTCGCTCACGTACGCAATGCGCTGGCCTTGCTGCAGGCGGGCGATGATGCCGGCGGCGGCCTCAGCCTCGTTGTGCTGGTGTACGGCCAGCAGCTGGCTGCCGGGGCGCTCCAGGCCATAGCTGCGCAGCATGCCCTGGGTGTGGCGCGTGTCTTCGCAGGCAATGGCATCTACCATTTGCAGCACATGCAGGGCGCGCAGCGAAATGTCTGCCAAGTTGCCGATGGGCGTAGCCACCACATAAAGCACACCTTGCGGATAATTTTGGGAGGCAGCCGCATCGCGTGCTGCTGTCAATGCCGAAGCGAAAGAGGCGCTCAATGTTCTTCCTTGGGAAAAAGCCGAAACCAGCAATCAGCAGCAGCACGACGGCGCGTGGCCAAGCTGCCGAAGACCAGGCCTTGGCCTATCTGCAGGCGCGGGGCCTGCGTTTGCTTGCACGCAATTATCGAACGCCCGGGCGCGGAGGGGGCGAGATAGACTTAATCCTGCAAGAAAACAATGGCACCTTGGTGTTTGTGGAGGTGCGCAGCCGCAGCAGCTTGGGTTTTGGCGGGGCGGGCGCAAGCATCAGTGCAGCCAAGCGCCAGCGCATTGTGCTGGCGGCGCAGCACTGGTTGCTGCAACATGGTGCAGGGCAAGCATGTCGCTTTGATGCGGTGCTGCTGGATGGTGCGCACCTGGAGTGGCTGCAGGCCGCATTTGATGCAGCTTGAGCGCTGCGGCTAGGTGCGTCAACACATGGCAGGAACTTTGAGCGTCAGATGCACACATATGCAGTGTTAACCGAACGCTACAAAATTCGATAGGGCACACAGGTATCATTCCTATCCCATGCTTGAGCAACAAATCCAACAACACTTCATCGACAGTGCAGACTTGAAATACCAGTCGGCACAGGCACTGAGCTTGCCGATTTCTGCAGCGGTGCAAGCCTTGCTGGCCTGTATTACCGGCGGTGGAAAAATCTTGGCCTGCGGCTCTGGCGCGTCAGCCAGTCAGGCACAGATGTTTGCCAGCCTGTGTGTGAGCGGTTTTGAACGCGACCGGCCTGAGCTGGCTGCGCTGGCACTGACATCGGACAGCGGATTTCTGGGCTCGCTGTCTGGCGCTTCCAACCTGTCCAACCATTACGTGGCGCGGCAGGTGCGTGCATTGGGGCAGGCCAGTGATGTGCTGCTGCTGATTTCGATCAGTGGACAAGAAACCTGCATGCTGGAAGCGGTGGAGGCCGCGCATGAACGCGACATGATGGTGCTGGCACTGACCGGTCATACCGGTGGCGCTTTGGCAGGCCGCATGCGAGAGACCGATGTGTTGATTTGTGTGCCGCATGAGCGCCCCGCACGTGTGCGCGAGGTGCACGATCTGGTGTTGAATTGCTTGTGCGACGGCGTTGACACCCAATTACTTGGCGAACAGGAGATGTAATGAAAGAGCAATGGCGTCGAACAGGTCTGGCCGTGGTGGCAGCCGCTACGCTGATGGGGAGCTTGACAGCGTGTGTGCCGTTGCTGGTCGGTGGTGGCGCAGTCACGACGGTGTTGGTGGCTTCGGACCGTCGCACTTCCGGCATGTATCTGGAAGACACGCGTATTGAGCAAGCTGCAGCATCGCAGTTGCGCTCCGTCGTTAAGCAGGATGAGCGCGTCAGTGTGACCAGTTTTAACCGCTTGGTGCTGCTGACCGGGGAAGTGCGCTCTGCAGCCGTGAAGGCAGAGATTGAACGCACGGTGGCTGGCGTTGAGAATGTACGCAGTGTGATCAATGAGCTGGAAGTGGTGCCGTTTATCTCTTCCATCACCCAGCGCAGCAAAGACACGTTCATTACCAGCAAGGTCAAAGCCAGCATCCTGGATGCCAAGGACTTGCAGGCCAACACCATCAAGGTGGTGACGGAGATGAATGTGGTGTATTTGATGGGGATTGTGACGCCCCGTGAGGCCAAACGCGCAGCAGAAATTGCGCGCGGGGTGAACGATGTGCGCAAGGTGGTGCGTGTGTTTGAAAGCATCACCGAAGAAGAGTTGGCGTCGTACCGCACACGCCAGGACGAAGCGCCTGTGGAACAAGATCCTGCCGCGCAGAATTGATTCCGCACTACATAAAAAATCCCGGTGTAGACCGGGATTTTTTATGTGAAAGAGACTGCTTAAGCTTACAAGATACGGAAGTGCTCGGTGCCTGCTGCCAGATCGGTGTTCTGCGCGCGCTGGCTGTGCAGCTTGATTTGCAGACGCAAGTCATTGACGGAGTCAGCATTGCGCAGCGCGTCTTCATACATGACCGCGCCACTTTCGTACAGGTCAAACAGCGACTGATCGAACGTCTGCATGCCCAGTTCACGGCTCTTTTTCATGATCTCCTTGATCTCGACCACGTCGCCCTTGGCAATCAGGTCAGAGATCAGCGGGGTGTTGAGCATGATTTCCATCGCGGCCACGCGCCCCTTGCCATCCTCTTTGGGTAAGAGGCGCTGAGAGACCATGCCGCGCAGGTTGAGCGACAAGTCCATCAGCAGTTGCTCGCGGCGCTCTTCCGGGAAGAAGTTGACGATGCGGTCCAGCGCTTGGTTGGCGCTGTTGGCGTGCAAGGTAGCCAGACACAGGTGGCCGGTTTCCGAGAACACAATCGCGTGTTCCATGGTTTCGCGGTCACGGATTTCACCCATCAAAATCACGTCAGGGGCCTGGCGCAAAGAGTTTTTCAGTGCTGCTTCCCAGCTGTCCGTATCCAGTCCGACTTCGCGCTGGGTGATGATGCAGTTTTTGTGCGGATGTACGAATTCAATCGGGTCTTCCACCGTCACGATGTGCCCTTGCGAATGCTCATTGCGCCAGTCCACGATAGCGGCCAGCGACGTAGATTTACCGGAGCCCGTGGCCCCCACGAAGATGCACAGACCACGCTTGGTCATGGCAACTTCTTTGAGCACTTGGGGCAAGCCCGTGCTATCAATCGTGGGAATGTTGGCGGGGATGGTACGCAGCACCATGCCGACGCGGCCTTGCTGGATGAAGGCGTTGACACGAAAGCGGCCAATGCCCGCAGGCGAGATCGCAAAATTACATTCTTTGGTGCGCTCAAACTCTGCAACTTGCTTGTCGCTCATGATGGAGCGCGCCAGCGACAAGGTATGGGCGGCCACCAAGGGCTGATCCATCAGGCGGGTCACCTTGCCGTCGACTTTGATGGCGGGCGGAAACTCTGCGGTAATGAACAAGTCACTGCCCTTGCGGGACACCATGAGCTTGAGCAGATCATTGATGAATTTACTGGCCTGATCGCGTTCCATATTGCTCTTTCCAAATACCTGTACGGGCTTAACCGGGGAAGTTTTCCGGTGATTTGGCCTTGCTGCGTGCCTCTGCGGCACTGATGAGATTGCGGCGCACCAGATCAGTCAGGTTCTGGTCCAAAGTCTGCATGCCCACATTGCTGCCGGTCTGAATGGCCGAGTACATCTGCGCCACCTTGCCTTCACGGATCAGGTTGCGGATGGCGCTGGTGCCAATCATGATTTCGTGCGCAGCCACACGCCCATTGCCATCTTTGGTTTTGCACAGGGTCTGAGAAATCACGGCTTGCAGCGACTCCGACAGCATCGCGCGCACCATTTCTTTTTCTTCGGCTGGGAAGACGTCGATGATACGGTCAATGGTTTTGGCGGCGCTGGAGGTGTGCAGCGTGCCGAACACCAAGTGACCGGTTTCCGCTGCGGTCATGGCCAGTCGGATAGTTTCCAGATCTCGCATTTCCCCCACCAAGATACAGTCTGGGTCTTCACGCAGGGCAGAGCGCAAAGCGGCGGCAAACGAATGGGTCATGGGGCCGACTTCGCGCTGGTTGACCAGACATTTTTTGGAGTCGTGCACAAATTCGATGGGGTCTTCCACCGTCAGGATGTGGCCATGATCGTTGTGGTTGAGGTAGTCCACCATAGCCGCCAAGGTGGTGGATTTGCCTGAGCCCGTGGGGCCGGTGACCAGTACCAGGCCGCGTGGTTTGAGCGCCAATTCTGAAAAAATCTTGGGCGCATTCAGGTCTTCGAGTGTCAACACCTTGCTGGGAATGGTGCGGAACACCGCTGCCGCGCCACGGTATTGGTTGAACGCGTTGACACGAAAGCGTGCCAGACCTGCAATCTCGAACGAGAAGTCCACCTCAAGGTTTTCTTCGTAGGCCTTGCGCTGGCCATCGGTCATGATGTCGTAGACCATGGCGTGCACGGCTTTGTGGTCCAGTGGCTCTACATTGATGCGACGCACATCACCGTGTACCCGAATCATGGGAGGCAGACCTGCGGAAAGGTGCAAGTCTGACGCCTTGTTTTTGACACTGAAAGCCAGCAAGGTGGTGATGTCCACAACAGATCTCCCTCTCGAATGCCACCTCGATGTAGTGCCTCTTGCGGGCTGCTTGCTGGAAGTGGCTGGTTGGTTTGGTACGCTTCGAAAGATTATGACCACGATTGCCAGCAAGCTCCAAAGCGTTCGCGCACAGATTACCGATGCATGTCAAAAGTGCGGCAGGCAGCCCACAGAAGTGATATTGCTGGCGGTATCCAAAACATTTCCAGCACAGGCCGTGCGCGATGCAGCCTTGGCTGGACAACGTGCGTTCGGCGAAAACTACATCCAAGAAGCCGTCGACAAAATTGCCGCGGTGCAAGCCATGGCCGATGTGCCGCCCCTGCAGTGGCACTGCATTGGCCCTATTCAAAGCAACAAGACCAAACTGGTGGCGCAGCATTTCGACTGGGTGCATACCGTGGATCGCGAAAAAATTGCCCAGCGGCTGCATGAACAGCGGCCTGAGCATCTGGCACCGCTGCAGGTGTGCATTCAGGTGAATGTGGACGGTGGGGAAACCAAGTCCGGCTGCGCCCCCCAAGAAGCGCTGGCGCTGGCGCAGTGCATTGCGGCGCTGCCCAGGTTGCAGCTGCGCGGGGTGATGAGTATTCCGGATCCACAGTCTTGCGCTGACGCCATGTTGGCCGTACACCGCAAGGTCGTGGCCGTGTTTGACAGCATTCGTACTGCTGGCATCGCAGGCTTAGAACAGTTCGATACGGTCAGCCTGGGGATGACGGCGGATATGCAAACGGCGATTGCCGCAGGCAGCACCATGGTGCGTGTGGGCAGCGGTATCTTTGGAGCCCGTGACTACGCCAGCAAAGCCTGAAGACGCTGCGGTTCAGGCTTTGACATGGCACAAGCGGTATAAGCACGGGCATATGTTTGGTATACAAAAGTCACGTGCTTGCTCGCGTTGAAAAATACGCCGTGCTAAGCTGGTTTTTATAGCAAACAGGCCGCATCGCGGCCTTATTAAATTGGAGAAACCATGCCTGGACTTTTGCCCGATATCGATCCCGATGGACTGCTGGAATTTTCGGTGGTCTACACCGATCGCGCGCTCAATCACATGTCCAAACGCTTTGCCGGCGTGATGCAGGACATTCTGGGTACGCTCAAAGAGGTTTACCACGCCCACACCGCTGTGCTGGTGCCCGGCAGCGGCACCTTCGGCATGGAAGCCGTAGCGCGCCAGTTTGCGAACGGTGAGAAGGTGCTGATTGTGCGCAATGGCTGGTTCAGCTACCGCTGGACGCAGATTTTTGACACGGGCAACTTTGGTCTGGGCGGCGGTGCGGTAGTGTGCAAAGCGCGCAAGCAAGGTGCGGGCAGCCAAGACCCTTGGGGACCTTGCCCGGCTGAAGAGGTGGCTGCCGCTATCCGCGCAGAAAAGCCCAAAGTGGTGTTTGCCCCGCACGTAGAAACGGCCAGCGGCATTATGCTGCCGGATGATTACATCCGCACGATTGCTGATGCGGCCCATGAAGTGGGCGCGCTGATGGTGCTGGACTGCGTGGCCTCAGGTGCCATGTGGGTGAACATGGCGGCGACCGGCGTGGACGTGCTGATCAGTGCTCCGCAAAAAGGCTGGAGCAGTTCGCCGTGCTGCGCGATGGTGATGCTCTCGGAGCGTGCGCGCCAGGCCATTGAAGGCACGCAAAGCTCCAGCTTTTCGTGCGATTTGAAGAAATGGATGCAGATCGCCGAAGGCTACGAGAAAGGCAGCCACGCCTACCACACCACCATGCCCACCGATGCGCTGGTGCGCCTGCGTGACGTGATGCTGGAGACCCGTGCCTACGGATTTGACAAGGTGCGTGAAGAGCAAATTGCCCTGGGTGCCAAGGTGCGTGCCTTGCTGGAGTCGCGTGGCTTCCCCAGCGTGGCGGCAGAAGGCTTCAAGGCCCCTGGCGTGGTGGTCAGCTACACCACCGATCCCGGCATTCAAAGCGGCAAGAAATTTTTGGAAGTGGGCCTGCAAACGGCCTCGGGTGTACCGCTGCAGTGCGATGAAGGGCCTGACTTCCAAACTTTCCGCATTGGCCTGTTTGGCCTGGAGAAGTGGCACAACGTGGATCGTACCGTTGGCCATGTGCGCAGCGCCTTGGATGCCATCGGGGTTGCGCCCGCCCAGGCATGATGGCCATTTCTGTTCAATGAAAGCATTTTGACCATGAAGCAACTGCTTGTTGTAGCCGCCGCCAGCATGCTGGCGCTGGGCACCGCGCACGCCGCACCCGAAACCACGGCCAGTGGGCTGGTGTATGAGGTGATCAAGGAGGGCAGCGGCGCGCAGCCCCAAGCCACGGACACCGTGCGCGTGCACTACCGCGGCTGGTTCCCCCAAACCGGCAAAGAGTTTGACAGCTCGATCGCGCGGGGCCAGCCCATCGACTTTCCGTTGAACGCCGTTATTCCCTGCTGGACCGAAGGCGTACAAAAGATGAAGGTGGGCGGCAAAGCCAAACTGACCTGTCCCGCCAGCATCGCTTACGGCAGCCGTGGTGCAGGTGGTGTAATTCCACCCAATGCCACCCTGAACTTCGAGGTAGAGCTGCTGGGCGTAAAGGGCAAGTAATTCACAAAAGAATAGCTGCTAGCGCTCGTTAACTATGGATTTCCATATGAAACC
>JAFAGF010000009.1 GCA_023422975.1 Pseudomonadota bacterium | reverse complement strand
AATTTCCTTTGGTATCAATGCACTATCGAGCACCACAGCAGCGTGGCGGAAGTGCCCGATCCGCATTGCAGCGAATCTGGTTCTAGTAAGTGCTGTAACCCAGCGGCCTTCGGCGGCACGGTGGAGTCACAGGAATCAGGGGGTGATTGTAATGACCGGGGAATGTCAGGCGGTGGGAGACGGATTGAGGTATCCATAGCATCTGTATTTGGCTGGCTTGGGACCATAGAGATGACCGGTCTTTACCGCAGACAGAGACCGGGAGTTCGCCCTGACAGTGACCTGCCTTTGCAGCAGACCCACCATACAACTCCAAACAATTCATAGCTACTAGCGCTTACCAGACAAGCGCTAGAGCCATATTTCACTCAAAAACAAAAAGCCAACCCCAAGGTTGGCTTTGTTACATCCCTCAGCCCAAAGGCTGCAAGAGAATTACTTTGCCGCCCGCGCCTTGCACTGCAGTTGCAGCAGGCGATGGGTGGAGCTGTCCACACTGGCACCGGGCTCACGCAGAGGGCGAATGCGCAGATCCAGGAAGCCGCGATCACCGCACAGTGCCTTCAAGGTGGCTTCGCACTTTTGCAAGTCGTCATAGCGGGTATCGCACACCATGGCGTGCTCATAGTCAGGCTTGGCGACGTAGGGGGCGCCATCTTTGGCCATGTGGTCGGTCGATTGGGTGGCACAGCCAGCCAAAGTGAAGGCAGCAACAGCTGCCAGCAACATATATTTCATGATGAACTCCTCCAAAATTTAAGCGGCATCTTAGCGAAGCATGCCGCGCTTTATTCAAATTTCAGCTGACCGCCTACAGGCTGACCCACGCGCAACACCTGCCCTGCGCACTCTGCCACCACGGCATTCATGCCAAAAGTAATTGCACCGTCTAGGCGGGCGTCCTGCCGATACTGGGCAATGGTGTCACCCACCTCAGGGCTGGACTGTGCGGTGCGCGGGTCAATATTCGGGATGGGGCAGCGCGAGCAAGGCTTACCCAGCCGGATGGCGACAGGCGCCGCCTCTGCGTGTACCCACAAGGTCTCGATAAAGTCTTCCTCGTGCTCGGCCAGGCCATCCAGCACAATGTTGGCGCGAAAGCGCAGTCCGTCTACGCGCTCATGCCCCTGCGCTTGCAGCTTGTCATTCAAGCCATCAAAGGCGCTGCTGGTGGTCACCAGCAACGGGTAGCCGTCGGCAAACTGGGTGGGGCCTGCAATACCTCCGGTCCAGCGGCTACCCGACAAACGCTGCTGCGCGCCATCAAAGCGCACCAGACGGCAAGCCCGCCCCACCACCTGGCTGAACCATGCAGCGGCGGTTTCACCCATATCCCAGGCGTTGACATGGCTGTCCCACACCTGCACCGATTGCTGCGCGGCATCGTTTGCGCCGGGCAAAGCCAAGGGCACCGTCAGCACCGGGGCACCGGGGTACTGCAGCCGGAGCGTTCCGGCTTGCTCATCAATGGCTGGTTGAATCAGCGCCATCTGCGGCACTTCGCGCTGGGTGATGAAAATGCCCTGAGGGTCAACCACCATCCACGCACGATCCCACTCCAAGCCAGTGGGCAGTAATTTGGCGGTCTGTACAGACACCCCTGCGCAGGATTTAACAGGGAACACCCACAGCGCACCGATCGTGCCTGTGACATCTGCTTGGTCGATGAAGGAAATGGTCATGCGCTTATTGTGACTTGCTGAGTTTGTTTGGATGGTATTTACGGCAGGTTTGATTTCGGGAAACCGTCCTGCCCAACGGCGACGGCCAGCCCTCCTACAATGCAGCCCATGGCGCAAACCTTTGATGTATGTATCCGCGGAGCCGGCATTGTCGGCCGCACCCTGGCTCTTTTACTGGCTCGCGAGCGGCTGCGTGTCGCGTTGGTCGCGGCACCGCGTGGCGAGCCCACACAGGCTGATGTCCGGGCGTATGCACTCAACACCAACTCCAAACAACTGCTGGAGTCTTTGCGCACATGGCCGGACGCGCCTTTTGCAACCGCTGTCAAGCACATGGAGGTGCATGGCGATGTAGATGGCAGCGTGCACTTTGATGCAGGCGCACAAGGTGTGGATGCGCTGGCGTGGATTGTGGATGTGCCTGCGCTGGAGCAGCGTTTGGCCGAAGCCGTGCGCTACCAACCCCAAGTTGAGGTGGTAGACAGCCCCGTAGAAGCACCGTTGACCGCCATCTGCGAAGGCCGGGCCAGCGCCACGCGCGCAGAATTTGGCGTGGACTTTGATGTCACGCCCTACGGCCAGCACGCCATTGCCACCCGGCTGCGTTGCGAATTACCGCACGGCCAAGTTGCACGCCAGTGGTTCTCCGCCCAAGGCATCTTGGCGTTTTTACCGCTGGAAGGTACTGACGGACACAGCGTAGCGGTCGTGTGGTCGGTGGCGCAGGCCGATGCCGCCCACTGGCAAAGCACCGACGAAGCTACATTTATTCAGGCGCTGACGGATATCAGCCAGGGCAGCCTTGGTCAGTTGCAACTGCAAGGCCCGCGCATGGCTTGGCCCTTACAGCAGGCCGTGGCCAAGCGCTGGTGTGGCCCATTCCCTGGAACCACAGAAGCGCGCCAGCCCACAAGCTGGGTACTGGCGGGCGATGCAGCCCACAATGTGCACCCACTGGCAGGCCAAGGCCTGAACATCGGGCTGGCTGACGTACAGGCGCTGTCACGTATTCTGCAAATGCGTGGTGACTGGCGCAGCACCGGTGACTTAAAGCTGCTGCGCCGCTATGAGCGCGAGCGCAAAGCTGGCCTTGTGCCGCTGGGCTTGGCCATGGACGGCCTGCAGCAGCTGTTCACGCGCTCTGAAGCACCTGTGCAGACCCTGAGAAATTGGGGGCTGCGCAGTTTTGAGCGCAGCGGCCTGCTCAAAGACTGGACCGCGCGCCAAGCCATGGGCCTGCCCCGCTAGGTACTCCTGCCGCGACGGAACCTTTTGTTCGTTTCGCGCCCCAACACCTGTTTATCCTTTATTCACTGGAATCTTTGCCATGAAACTGTTCGCCACGGCGTTGTTGGCCACTGCTGCTTGGGGCTGTGCCTTTGCAGCCCAACCTCAAGACCAAATCACCAAGACCCTGGCCGAGCGTATTCCTCAGCTGCAGCGCGTAGATGAAGTCAAGCCTACCCCCATGAAGGGCTTGTACGAGGTGCGCGTGGGCACGGATGTATTTTATTCCAACGAAACCGGTGACTACCTGATTCAAGGCGAGCTGATTGACACCAAGGCACAGCGCAACCTGACCGAAGACCGCATCAACCAATTGACGGCAGTAGACTTCAAAAACCTGCCCTTGAATGATGCCGTCAAAATCGTGCACGGCAAGGGCGAGCGCAAGCTGGCTGTCTTTGAAGACCCCAACTGCGGCTATTGCAAGCGCTTTGAGCGTGACATGCAAAACGTGGACAACGTCACCGTTTACCTGTTCCTCTACCCCATCCTGAGCCGTGACTCTGCCGAGAAATCGCGCAATATCTGGTGTGCCAAAGACAGCGCCAAGACCTGGCATGATCTGATGCTGCGTGACAAGACCCCGGCTGCCGCCAGCTGCGACATTGACGCCATTCAGCGCAACCTGGCACTGGGCCGCAAGCACAAGATCACCGGAACCCCCACACTGATCTTTGCTGACAACACGCGCGTCCCCGGCGCGATTCCTTCCAGCGAGGTGGAAAAATACCTAGCGGCAGCCCACAAGAAATAAATCGTGACATACAGGCTGCTTAGGCAGCCTGTTTCACTTGCGGCACCGCCGCCAGGCATGCCGCGGCGTTTGAACTGGATCTCTACCGCCATGCCCCACACCACCACCTCTTGCGCCCTGCACTACCGCGTTCAGTTGCATGATCTGCATGCCCACCTGTACCGCGTAACCCTCACCATTGCCCAGCCCAGTACGCAGCAACTGGTCTCGCTGCCCGTATGGATTCCCGGCAGCTATCTGGTGCGCGAATTCGCCAAAAACTTGCAAAACCTGCAAGCACAGCAAGGTGGCCATGCCATCACCATCGAGCAGTTGAGCAAACACCAGTGGCAAGTGAA
>JAFAGF010000258.1 GCA_023422975.1 Pseudomonadota bacterium | reverse complement strand
GATCTGGAAGACTTTGCCATCGGCTTTGCGCTGAGCGAAGGCATCATCGACAGCGCCGCCGACTGCTATGGCGTGGAAGTAACGCCCGTGGCCGCTGCCGCAGCGAGCCTGCCCGAAGGCATGGATGGCCTGGAAGTGCAGCTGGAAATTGCATCGCGCTGCTTTGCGCGCCTGAAAGACCACCGCCGTTCCATGAGTGGCCGCACCGGCTGCGGTGTATGCGGGGTCGAAAGCTTTGCCGCACTCGATTTGTCGTTTGACGCCTTGCCCACGCGCGACTGGGTGGCGCAAGTAGATTTACCCACCGTGCTGCAAGCCATCGATAACTTGCCGCCGAAACAACTGCTCAACGCCCAAGCCGGCGCCATTCACGCCGCTGGCTGGGCCACGCTGGATGGTCAGGTGCATGACGTGATTGAAGACGTAGGCCGCCACAACGCCCTCGACAAACTGCTGGGCCGATTGGCCCGCACGGGTCGCCTGCAAGACCCAGGCTTTGTGGTGCTCTCCAGCCGCGGCAGCCATGAGCTGGTGCGCAAATGTGCCAAGCTGGGCATCGGTGCGCTAGCCACCATCTCTGCCCCCACGGCCATGGGCGTGCGCATGGCCGAGCTGACCGGACTGCGTTTTTGGGGGCTGTGCCGCCCACCCAAAGCGACGCTGTACGTGGCAGGCGCGGGCCTGACGCTGGATTGACACACCCGGAACCCGAGTGCACCGCCGAGACACCAAGACTTACGTAAAATGCACCGGTCTGTCAGCCCCTGGATGAACACCATGAATCGCTGCTTGCTTTCTTCTTTGGTCGCCGCGCCCCTGCTCGCAGCAGCGATGACCTGCGCCGCCCAAACCACCTTGCCGCAAGTGCAAACGGCCGTAACCGCCCCCAAAGTCGGTCAGCGCCCATTTCCCAGCCACGCGCAATTTGGTATTTTGCGCATTGACCAGGTGCCCAACGCCCAGATCAATGGGCAAGCCGTTCGCACAGCCCCCGGTTTTCGCCTGTTCAGCCCTGACAACAAACTGATCTTTGCCCACACCGTGCAAGGCCAGGAACTGAAGGTGGCCTATGTCCTCGAAGCCAGTACCCAATGGCTGCTGACGGCATGGATCCTCACCCCCGAGGAATTGACCTCTTTCAAAGCCAAGCGCTAAAGCATTGCGCCGCGCACTTTGACATGCGCCGCTAGAGCGCTCCTATTTTTACCCACACACCGCCCGCCCTGCTTGCCTTGGCGGCCGTTTTTACTTGAAAGCACAGCCGCATTCTGCGCTGCTGTGCGGTGACCACGATGAGCAAAAAAGTATTTATCAAAACCTTCGGCTGCCAGATGAACGAGTACGACTCGGACAAGATGGCCGATGTGCTGGGTGCTGCCCAAGGCTATGAGGCCACACAAGACATGGAAGAGGCCGACCTGATCCTGTTCAACACCTGCTCGGTGCGTGAAAAAGCGCAAGAGAAGGTATTCAGCGACCTGGGCCGTATCAAGCACCTGAAAGAAAAAGGCGTGCTGATTGGTGTCGGCGGCTGCGTGGCCAGCCAAGAAGGGGACGAAATCATCAAGCGTGCACCCTATGTGGACGTGGTGTTTGGCCCGCAAACGCTGCACCGCCTGCCCGAGCTGCTGAACGCCCGCGCCGCCAAGGCCAAGCCGCAAGTTGATATTTCCTTCCCCGAGATCGAAAAGTTTGACCACCTGCCCCCTGCACGCGTGGAAGGTGCCTCGGCCTTTGTCTCCATCATGGAAGGCTGCTCCAAATACTGCAGCTACTGCGTGGTGCCTTACACGCGCGGCGAGGAAGTCAGCCGTCCGTTTGAAGACGTGCTGGTGGAAGTGGCTGGCCTGGCCGACCAGGGCGTGAAGGAAGTCACGCTGCTGGGCCAAAACGTGAATGCCTACCAAGGCAAGATGGGCGATACCGCCGAGATTTGCGACTTTGCCCTGCTGCTGGAATACGTGGCCGAAATTCCCGGTATCGAGCGTATCCGCTATACCACCAGCCACCCCAACGAGTTCACGCCCCGCCTGATCGAAGCCTACGCCAAGATCCCCAAGCTGGTGTCCCACCTGCACCTGCCCGTGCAGCACGGCAGCGACAAAATTTTGATGGCCATGAAGCGCGGCTACACCGCTATGGAATACAAGAGCACGATCCGCAAGCTGCGCGCCATTCGCCCCGATATGGCGATGAGCTCGGACTTTATCGTGGGCTTCCCCGGCGAGACCGAAGAAGACTTCCAGAAGATGATGAAGCTCATCCATGATGTGCGCTTTGACAACTCGTTCAGCTTCATCTTCAGCCCCCGCCCCGGCACGCCTGCGGCCAATCTGCACGACGACACGCCACACGAAGTGAAGCTGCGCCGCCTGCAAGAGCTGCAAGCCGTGATCAACCAGAACATCAAGGACATCAGCCTAGAGCGTGTGGGCACGGTGCAAAAAATCTTGGTGGAAGGTTTGAGCAAGCGCGACAACGGCGAGCTGATGGGCCGCACCGAGTGCAACCGCGTGGTGAACTTCCCGGGCAACGAGCGCCTGATTGGTCAACTGGTCGATGTAAAGATCACCGAAGCCATGACCTATACCCTGCGCGCCGAAGTGGCGATCAAAGCATAGCCCCCGTCCGGGCAGCCGAACCTCGCCTGCACGGGCGGGGTTCGTGTCTACATCGTGCCAACGCGCTTAAGTGCGGAGTTTGTTTTGCTGTGTTTTTTGATAGCGCAGCACCATCCGCGCAAGCAGCAATACCAACACAATCGCCAGGTAAAAGCCCACCTCTGCCAAGTTATTTTTGCCAGCGCGCATCCACCAAAAGTGCAGCACCGCCAATGCAGCGGCTGCATACACCATGCGGTGCAGCATTTGCCAGCGCTTGCCGCCCAGTCGCCTGATCAGCGAAGGGATCGACGTCACGGCCAGTACCAGCAAGATCAGCCAGGCCAACGTGCCCACCAAGATGAAGGGCCGCTGGGCCAAATCATCCAGCACGGCAGCCCAGTCCAGCCCCATATCCAGCAGCACGTAACACACCCAGTGCAAGCTGGCATAGGCAAACGCATACAGGCCCAGCATACGGCGGTAGGCAGCCAGCCAGCGCCAATGCAGCCACACACGCAGCGGCGTCACAGTCAGCACCAAGCACACAAAGCGTATCGCCCACAAGCCCAGATCGCGCAGCAAGGCTTCCGCAGGGTTGGCCCCCAAACCGTCTGTGACCACCAAATACCCCAGCCAGAGCGCAGGCAGCATGCACAGCCCATGCAGCGCCAGACGTTGCAAGCTTTTTCCGGAAAACGGCATACCACTCATGCAACGATCACTCAGAAGTTCTTGCGCAAATCCATGCCCGCGTACAGCTGTGCCACCTGTGTTTCATACCCATTGAACAGCTGGGTCTTGCGCTTGGGCGTCAGCAAGCCACCCTCGCCAATGCGGCGCTCGGTCGCCTGGCTCCAGCGCGGGTGGGGCACTTCGGGATTCACATTCGAGTAAAAGCCATATTCATTGCGCGCCGCTTTGTTCCATGCCGTACGCGGTTCGCTTTCCACCAGACGGATCGCCACAATGCTCTTGGGACTTTTGAAGCCGTATTTCCACGGCACCATGATGCGTACCGGTGCTCCATTTTGTTTCGGCAGCTCGTGCCCATACATCCCGAAAGTGAGCAGTGTCAGCGGGTGCAGCGCCTCATCCAAACGCAGCCCCTCGGTGTAAGGCCAGCTCAACACTGCCCGGCGCAGCCCAGGCATGGATTGCGGATCAGCCAATGTGACGAACTCCACGTACTTGGCACTGCCCTGTGGCTCGACCTGTGCCAGCAATTTGGCCAAGGAATAACCGATCCAAGGTATCACCATCGACCAGCCCTCCACACAGCGCATCCGGTAGATACGCTCTTCTTGGGCACTGAGTTTTTGCAGCGCATCCAGATCAAAGGTTTGGGGCTTGTTTACCAAGCCTTCCACGCGCACCGTCCAAGGCCGCACTGCCATGGCCTGTGCATTTCGGGCAGGGTCTTCTTTACCCAGACCAAATTCATAGAAATTGTTGTAGCCCGATGCATCGGCAAACGGCGTGGGTTTATCCGCTGCTCGGGCACCTGCCAAGGCGGAGACCGCTGCAGGCATCGCTTGCAGCCCAGCAAACGCATTGCCTTGGGCCCATACACCACTGGATGCCAGAGCCATACCTCCCGCAGCAGCCCACTGCAAAAATTCACGCCGTTGCAAATAGGCGGATTCCGGAGTGATTTCGCTGCTATGCGGGTGAATAAAACCCGATGTGCCGGTTTGAATCAACATCTTGGTGTCCTTGAATCTGATGAGCTGGAGGCCCTGTACATCTTCACTCAGAGCAACACACTACTGCCGAAGTTCCTCACCCCAACCTTGCTACGGATGTGCCAGTACTGTCGACATGGGAAGGCATTGCCCATACTCTGCGGCACTTCCCACAAAGTTTTTACCAAGACTTCGATCGCCGTGCAGCACAGCCACCAGTCAAGAAAAAAGCCTGCTACGCATTGCATAGCAGGCTTTTTAATATTCACATGGTAGGGCGTGACAGACTTGAACTGTCGACCAAAGGATTATGAGTCCCAAAAAATTCATATTTACCTTTGTTGATCTTTGTATATTTAACACAATGAAATCAACAAGTTAATCAAAATACAGTGGTTTTTTTGCTATGCTATTTGTTGATCTAAATTCGCCTTTTTTCATCAAAAAGTCTTACATCCGCCCTTACATACTTAGACGATGTAAGACTTTCATAAATCAGTCCTATGGCCAAGGTTGCATTTACCGTTCCTCGTATCAATGCCTTCACGTGCCCCACTGACAAACGCCAATCGTTTATGTGGGACTCAACCGCTCAGGGCCTTGGACTACGCGCTACCCCAAGCGGAAAGCCTTCTTATGTTTTCCAAGGCGTCTACCAAGGCAAAGACATTCGCATCACCATCGGCAGCGCAGAAGCTTGGCGAGTCCCTGATGCGCAAGCAAAAGCTCGCGAGCTACAGCGATTGATTGACGAAGGGAAAGACCCAAGACAACTCAAACGCGATGCACTTGCAGCACAAGCTGCAAAGGCACAAGCAGAGAAAATTGAAGCCATCACGGTTGAAGAAGCATGGCAAGCCTACATTCAAGAGCGCACACCCTATTGGGGTCAACATCACATCAACGACCATGCCCGCCTGACTCGCAGTGGCGGGGAAAAAGCAACTCGAGGAACAAGAGGTAAAGGTGTTACCAATGCAGGGCCGCTCTACCCTCTAATGCATCTGCCCCTGCGTGAACTGACTGCGCCAGTCATTGAAGCCTGGGCAACCAAAGAAGGTAAAACACGGCCTACTGCAGCAAGATTGGCTTGGCGATTAATACGCGCTTTTCTAACCTGGTGTTCGGAGCACCCCCAATACTCCGCAGTTGTTCCCCATAACAATCCTGCCAAGACCCGTAAATCACGGGAGGCGCTGGGCAAGGCCCGCGTGAAGCAAGATGCATTATTAAAAGAGCAGCTCCCAGCCTGGTTTGCAGCTGTCAGCGCCATTAGCAATCCAGTTGTATCAGCTTATCTGCAGACCCTTCTCTTAACTGGAGCGCGCCCCGGAGAAGTCATTGGGCTGCGTTGGCAGGATTTAGATCTACATTGGAGGGGGCTGAAGATACGAGACAAAGTCGAGGGGGAAAGAATGATCCCTCTTACTCCCTATGTTCACAGCCTTATCGAGGCGCTCCCGCGTCGTAATGAACATGTTTTTGCCAGCGAACGAAAAAAACACGCAGCGATCACAGAGCCCAACCATGCACACGACCGCGCCTGCCAAGCAGCTGAAATTCCAGACCTAACCCTGCACGGCTTACGCCGCAGCTTTAAAAGTCTCACTGAGTGGCTAGAAGTACCTACCGGTG
>JAFAGF010000056.1 GCA_023422975.1 Pseudomonadota bacterium | reverse complement strand
CACTGCATTTGGCTGGATGACACCGACCGGGCACTGTTGCGCGAGACGCGCACGGCGGCAGCCATCAGCCCCACCAGCAACCTGTTTTTGTCCAGTGGCTACTTTGATTACCTAAAAGCCGAAGCAGCGGGTTTTTTATATGGGCTGGCCAGCGATGTGGGCGGTGGCATGAGTTTTTCGCCATTTCGCACCATGCAAGCTGCTTACGTAGTGGGGCGAGAGCAGCACAGCAAACAAGGCCTGAGCCTCAAGCCCGCGCACCTGTGGTGGCAGCACACGGCCGGCGCGGCGAAGGCGCTGGACTTGGATGGTGTGATTGGCAATTTACAGCCGGGCTGCGAGGCCGATTTTCTGGTGCTCAACCCTGCGTGCACACCGCTGCTGGGGCGCAAAACCGCGCAATCGCAGTCGCTCGATGAGCTGCTTTTTGCCTTGATCGTGCTCGGGGATGACCGTGTGATTGAGCAAACCATTGTCTCTCAAGCAAAATAGCGCCCCATTGCGCTGAAATCAAAGCGCGTTCAGCTATAAAAAAACAGCGAAACAGGATATCTCCATGAGCATCATGAGCGACAAGTGGATCCGCAAGATGGCGGAGCAGCACGGCATGATCGAGCCGTTCGAACCCGGCCAGATCCGCGAAGCCGATGGCAAGAAAATCATCAGCTACGGCACATCGAGCTACGGCTACGACATCCGCTGCGCGCGTGAGTTCAAGGTGTTCACCAATATTCACAGCACCGTGGTGGACCCCAAGAACTTCGATGAAAAAAGCTTTGTCGATTTCGAGGGCGACTACTGCATCATCCCGCCCAACAGCTTTGCGCTGGCTCGTACCGTGGAGTACTTCCGCATTCCGCGCGACGTGCTGACCGTGTGTCTGGGCAAAAGCACCTACGCACGCTGCGGCATCATCGTCAACGTGACGCCGTTTGAGCCCGAGTGGGAAGGCTATGTGACGCTGGAGTTCTCCAACACCACACCGCTGCCCGCCAAGATTTATGCCGGGGAAGGCTGCGCGCAAGTCTTGTTCCTGCAGGGCAATGAGCCATGCGAAACCAGCTACAAGGACCGTGGCGGTAAATACCAAGGTCAATACGGTGTGACGCTGCCGCGCACCTGATACGGATCGAGATGTTCTCAAAAGCCAACCATCGGTTGGCTTTTTTTGTGCGCGCTGACAGTTGCGTCAGCCGTTCGTTAGGCGAGCAGGCAGACGCGGTTACGGCCAGATTGCTTGGCCCGGTACAGCGCTTCATCGCTGCGCTTGAGCAGGGCGTGCAGGCTGTCTTCGGCATTGCAGCGCAGAGTGCTGACACCAATGCTGATCTGCACAACGCCGACAGGGGGTATCGGTTGCTGTGCAATGCTGCGGCGCAGTGCTTCGGCCAAAGCGGTGGCGGCCTGTGCATCGGTGTCAGGCAATAGCAGCACAAACTCCTCGCCACCAAAGCGCGCCACGATGTCGGTCTGGCGTGCGCGCTGTGTCAAGGCTTGGGCGATGCGCTGCAGCACCACATCTCCAACATCATGGCCGTAGGTGTCGTTGATACGTTTGAAAAAATCAATATCCAGTGTCAGAACGCTCAGTGGCCGGTTGCCCCGACAAGCCAGTGCAAGGGCCAGGGCAGCTTGTGTGTCAAAGCCTCTGCGGTTGAGGAGCTTGGTGAGCGGATCGGTACTGGCTTGGCGCTGCAGCTCTTGATTGGCAACTTCCAGTTCCTGGGTACGCTGAAGCACTTGCTGCTTCATCGCTTCATTCGCATTGAGCAATTGCTGGGTCATGTGTGAGAGTGATTGGGAGAGCTGCAGCACCTCGCGGTTATGCCCGGATACGGGCAAAGGCGTGTTGGTGGCGCCGTTTTGCAGCTTGTGGGCCGCTTGTGCCAGCGCTTTGAGGTCTTCGCTGAGGTGCCGCGCCAGATGCCAGGCGATGACAGCGGCGAGAAAGCCTACGACCAAGCCAATCGCCAACGCCAGCCACAGTATGCGATTGCCCCCTGCATAAGCGGTTTCAATGGGCTGGCGCGCCACAATCCACCAGCCTAGATCTGTGGTGGTACTGGGAAGCTGGGTGGCGGTGGTGAGGTAGGGGCGCGCACGATCCATCCAGGTGACCTGAACGGGTTTGCCTGCCAACGCTGCGCGCAAGGCTTTTTCATCCAAGGGGAGGCGCTGGCCTAGATTGGAGTAGGGCAGCATAACCCCGGCAGGTGCATAAATCAGCTCGCCCTGATGGTCAAAAATGAAGATCGTGTGCTGTAGCCCTTTGCCCATGCCTTGGAGTAGGCGCTCCACAGAATCTCGCACCCAGTCCCAGCTGGCATGAATGCCCAAAACACCTGCTGCGTTGCCATCGGCGTCATAAATGGGGGCGGAGAAATCGACCAAACGTAAGGGCTCGCCACTGGCGGATGGCGGAAGTAAGCTGGCCAAAAGCTTGGCGGGGTGAACTTCGCTGATAAAAGGTGCATGCAAACCTTTTTGGAACCATGGGCGCTCAGAGACATCGGCCCCTTGAAGCAAGCCGCCTGTGGCGTTGCGCACTACGCCCGTCGTATCTGCAACGCCAATCCATACATTCTGGGGATTGATGTGTTGTACACGGTCTAGCAGGGTGCGCACGCTCGGGGCATCAAGGCCGTTGCTCCAAAGCTCTTTGGCATGCGCAAGAATTTGGGTGCGGTGGTATTGCTGGCGGATTTCTTCATTCAGCATCGTGGCGGCGTTGTTTGTTGCCATATTCAATATGGCCGCCGCCTGGTGCTGTTGCCGCAGCTTGAGCATCTCTCCACCCAAAAGGCACAGGCTCACAGCCAGCATTGCTGTAAATCCACCAAAAACAATAGCGATCTGTGTACGCAGGCTGCGAGCGACGGGCGGCTGGTGTGTGGTCATGAATGGAGCAAGTCAGCGTATGGCATGCGCGTCTGTTGGCTACCTAATGTGGCAGTGATGCACAGCAGCCTAAATGTAAGTAGAGAGAGCTGGCTAGGTAAAAGGTCGCTTTGGTGCGTAAGCGACGAACGGTTTTCCTACATGTAATAGGCGTGTCACCAACTTCGCTGCGCCATGCTGTCTCTCTAGCATTCGGTGAAGTCATCAACGGTTTTGCTATATATGCGTGCAACGAATTTCAATGTTTCATCTCGTCGACTGCTGTTTTATTGGGGGTGCGTTGGGCTGGGCTTGCTTGTGGTGGTTTGGCAATTTTTCACATTCTTGGCGGTTGTAGAAGCGCACACTGCGCAGGCACAAAAAATTAGCCAATCGGCAGGTTGGGCTGGAAAGGCTGTGGGTGTCATGCGTCAGCCTGAGCGGGATGCCCATTTGATGGCGGTGAGCCATCACGAGGCCATCAATACAGGCATGATGCGCGCAGATTGGCCCTGATGAGCTTAGTGAAATGAGGAGCGTTTTATGAAATGGGAAGGCAATCGCCAGTCCAGCAATGTGGAAGATCGTCGCAGTGGTGGAGGCGGTGCGCCGATGCTGGGTGGGCGCAATATCGGAATTGGCACCATCGTGATAGCGTTGGTGGGTGGCTGGGTACTTGGTATTAATCCCTTGACCATTTTGGGAGTGCTTAGCGGTGGTGGCGGAGCGCCTGTGGTGCAGCAGAACACGCCTGCACAAGGTGTACCTGCCAATGACAACATGGGGCAGTTTGTCTCTACCGTTTTGGCGGATACGGAAGATGTATGGGGACAGATTTTTCAGCAAGGCGGTGCCAGTTACCAAGAGCCCAAGCTGGTGTTGTTTCGTGGTGCTGTCGGAACAGCATGTGGCACCGGTCAGTCTGCCATGGGGCCGTTTTATTGCCCGGGAGACCACAAGGTCTACATTGACCTGTCTTTTTACGACCAGCTAAAAAATCAGTTGGGTGCTCCAGGAGACTTTGCGCAGGCCTACGTTATCGCGCACGAAGTGGGGCACCATGTACAAAACTTGCTGGGCATTTCTGGACAGGTTGACCAAATGCGTGGGCGTGTCAGCAAAGTGGAATACAACAAGCTTTCTGTGAAGCTGGAATTACAAGCTGACTGTTTTGCCGGGGTTTGGGCGCACCATGCGCAAAATCAGCGTCAAATCTTGGAACAAGGCGATGTGGAAGAGGCCATGAATGCTGCGGCCAAGATCGGTGACGATGCTTTGCAAAAAGCGCAAACGGGGCAGGTGGTGCCTGACAGCTTTACCCATGGAAGCAGTACACAGCGCCAACGATGGTTTAAAACAGGGCTGCAAACGGGCGCTATGAAATCTTGCGACACCTTTTCTGCTGCCAATTTGTAATAAGCCTTGGTTGTGAGTGCGGTTTTATTTCCACGGAATCCGCGAGGAAGCACTGGATTTAATGAACCCCACACAGCGCTTTGCGCTCACAGTGCGACAATAGCAGGCTAAATGACAAGTTCTTTTTCCTCTTTACTCTTGGCGGAGCCTCTGGCACGCGCCGTGGCCGAAATGGGCTACGAGTCCATGACCCCCATCCAGGCCCAGGCGATTCCGGTGGTTTTGACCGGCAAGGATGTGATGGGAGCAGCGCAGACAGGTACTGGCAAAACGGCTGCCTTCTCGCTGCCGTTGCTGCAACGTTTGATGCGGCACGAAAACAGCTCTGCTTCACCTGCACGCCATCCTGTGCGTGCCTTGGTGCTTTTGCCTACCCGTGAACTGGCGGATCAGGTTGCCCAGCAAATTGCCTTGTATGCCAAGCACACCAAGCTGCGCAGCACGGTAGTGTTTGGTGGCATGGATATGAAGCCCCAGACCATCGAGCTGAAAAAAGGTGTGGAAGTACTGGTGGCCACTCCCGGTCGCCTGCTGGACCACATTGAAGCCAAAAACGTGGTGCTGAACCAAGTGGAATATGTGGTGCTGGATGAAGCAGACCGCATGCTTGATATTGGCTTCTTACCCGACTTGCAGCGTATCTTGAGCCATTTGCCCAAGACTCGTACCACGCTGCTCTTCAGTGCTACCTTCTCGCCAGAAATCAAGCGCCTGGCAGGCAGCTACCTGCAAGACCCAGTCACGATTGAAGTGGCGCGGCCCAATGAAACGGCGTCTTCCGTGGAGCAGCGCTTTTACAGCGCCAATGATGACGACAAGCGCCGTGCAATTCAGGTGGTCTTGCGTGAGGAAGGCATTCGCCAGGCATTTATCTTCTCGAACAGCAAACTCGGCTGCGCCCGTTTGACCCGTGCTTTGGAGCGCGATGGCTATCGCGCGGCAGCGTTGCATGGCGATAAGAGTCAGGACGAGCGTCTGAAAGCGCTGGAAGCTTTCAAGCAAGGCGAAGTGGACTTGCTGGTGTGTACAGATGTAGCGGCACGTGGGTTGGACATCAAGGATGTGCCCGCGGTGTTTAACTACGATGTGCCATTCAATGCCGAAGATTATGTGCACCGTATTGGCCGCACAGGCCGCGGCGGTGCCACAGGTTTGGCGGTGACCATGGTGAGCAGCTCCGACACCAAGCTGGTGGCCGAGATTGAGAAGCTGATCAAGAAGAAGATCAACGTACAGAGCATTCAACTGCCAGAGTCGCGGCGTTTTCGTGACCGGGAGCAGCACCGTGATGCTCCGGGGCGTGAGGAAGTGCAGCGCAGTGCATCGGCACAGGGCACGCGCCCCGTTCGTGGTGCACGTCCCGTGCGCAGTGCATCGGCGGACCCTTTCTTCGATAAACCTTATGAGGCCAGCGATACCCATGTACCTGCATGGGATGCGGTGGGTAAGGTAGCGCCTAAAGCAGCACTGGGTGCCAAGCCGAAGCGCAAAGTGGCAGCATTGTTTAAGCCTATGGGTAGCTTCTAAGCGGCCCACACCATCAAAAAACCACGGCATGCCGTGGTTTTTTGATGGCTGAAGCAAAAGTGCTTAGCCAGGCTTTTGGGCTTGCTCACAGTGAATCTGGTGGAGCTTTCGCTCTTGGAAGTCTGTACCAATTTCCATGGCGCTGAGGCAGCCGCCCCAGACGCAGCCGGTATCCAAGGCCATCAGATTGGGGCGATTGATCAAGCCCAGAGTTGACCAGTGGCCAAACGCAATGATGTCTTGGGTCGTTTTACGGTCAGGGCAGTCAAACCACGGCATCAGGCCTTGTGGCGCATCGTCTGCAGATTCCGAGCTTTCAAAGTCCATAGCACCTTGGGCCGTACAGAAGCGAATGCGCGTTAATGCATTCACAATCAAACGGTTTCTGTCACTACCTGTAAAAGAGGAATCCCAGCGATTGGGTTGATTGCCATACATATGCATCAGAAACTGCGGTAGTGCCTCACCTTTGATTTGCTGGTGCACTTCATCGGCCAGTTGCAGCGTGTCCTCCAGACTCCATTGGGGTAATACACCCGCATGAACCATCAATAATCGCTGCCCTTGCGGGTTTTGAATGGAGCGGGCTAATGGCTGCTGAGAAACCCAGTGCAGCAAAGCTTCCCGGTCGGGTGCATTCAAAATGCTCTGCAAAGTATCTCGTTTGCCAGGTTTGCGCACACCATAGGCGCTGGCAAGTAAATGCAGGTCGTGATTGCCCAGCAGCGGTTTAATAGCATCGCCCAGTGCCATGCAGTAACGTAACACTTCTGCAGATTCAGGACCTCTGTTGATCAAGTCACCTAGTAGGTAAACCGTATCTCGACTGGGGGAGAACGAGATGTGTGCAAGAAGTCTGGTGAGAGCGGTGTTGCACCCTTGGATGTCACCAATTAAGTAAGTGGACACTCTTTGTCTTTCTTTGGTATGGATTGAAGAGATCTTCCTAATCCATGAAATTTCTGGGAGATAGTTTACGCGGAATATGTACGGATCTATATGACAGAAAAATCAATGCAAGAGATAATTTTTCGATTGGTGTTGCTTGATTTGTGAATATAAAAATAACAACAAATGAAAAAATTTTGTTCAACGGTTTATACAAAAATATTTATATATCTATAATTTGAGAACTTACAGAAAGGAATTCTTCCATGAGCTCTTATAAAGAACTTTTGAAACAGCGCGAAGAACTAGAAAAGCAAATTCAAGATGCGCGCAAGCGTGAATTGGCGGAGGCTGTGAGCAAGGTGCGTGCTTTGGTCGATGAGTATGGGCTGACTGCAGCAGATGTATTTCCCCCTGCACGTTCTACGCGCACCAGCGGGGCGGGCAGCAAGGTGCCACCCAAATACAAAAACCCTGAAACCGGTGAAACATGGACGGGCCGTGGCAAAGCGCCTAAGTGGATTCAGGACCAAGACCGCAGCAAGTTCGAAATTTAATTGCGAATTCTGAGTTTCCCAAAAAGCCTGCGAAAGCGGGCTTTTTTCATTACTTTTTTGGCATGTAGTTGCGGTGGCTTGCTTATGAGTGGTTGGAGGTCCAAAGCTTGCATTCAGTTGCCCAGATTGAGGGTGCTGCTTAATTTGTGGGCAGTGTTTGCGGCGCATCAGCGTTCTTTTGCTTTGGAGGTGTTCGTGCCACCTGTTTCAGCGCCACAATTTGCCCCATGAAAAAACAAGTATTGATCGCAGGTGGTGGCATTGCAGGCATGGCTGCAGCGTTGGGGGCATCGCACGCTGGCTGGGATGCACGCTTGTTTGAACGGGCCACTGTGTTTTCGGAGGTGGGTGCGGGTGTGCAACTGGGGCCGAATGTGGTGCGTCGCTTGCAGGCTTGGGGGCTGCAAAAGTCGCTGCAACAGGTTGCTGCAGTGCCGCAGCAATTGGTGGCGCGCAGTGCGTTGAGCGGCCAGGTATTGGCCAGTGCTCCGCTGGGACAGTCCATGGTGGAACGTTATGGCGCGGCCTATGTCACGATCCATCGCGCAGATCTGCACACGGTGCTGCACAGTGCCGCGCAAGAGCGCGCAGACATCTATATCAATCCCGGGCAAGAAGTGGCGGAGCTGCTGGGCACAGAGCGCGTGACCACGATTCGCACCGCAGCCAATAAAGTGGTGGAGGGGGATGCCCTGATGCTGGCCGATGGTGTGTGGAGCAAGCTGCGCCCCGTTGTGCTGGGCGACCACAGCCGTCCTCGGGTATCGGGCCATTTGGCGTATCGGGCCTTGCTGCCGATGGCCGATATCCCTGTGGGGTGGCGCAGCAATGAAGTAACGGTGTGGTTGGGCCCGCACATGCATGCGGTGCACTACCCTGTGCGGCGTGGCGAAATGATGAACATCGTGGTCATCATTGAAGGCCCAGCCCCTCAAGATTTGGAGCATTGGGACCATGCCGCCAATGCTCAGGTGCTGGAGCAGGCCTTGGCCCATTGCAGCAGCAATTTGCAGGATTTGATCCGCAGTGTGCCGGCCGCAGGTGCCCAGTGGCGCTTGTGGCCTTTGTCGGACCGCGCACCCATCCAGGGCCCTGACGCCATGGCCAAGGGGTTGGTTGGTTTGATTGGTGATGCGGCCCACCCCATGCGCCCTTATCTGGCCCAGGGTGCGGGTATGGCGATTGAAGATGCGGCAGAGTTGCAGCGTGCTTTGGCGATGGACGATTTGGACATCGGCCTGCGCTTGCGCCGCTATGCGCTCAATCGCTGGGAACGCAATGCCCGCGTGCAAGCGCGCTCCATTCGCAACGGCAACATCTTTCATGCGATCGGCCCGGTGCGCTGGGGGCGTGATATGGCCATGCGCATGCTGGGGGGCAAGCTTATGGATGTGCCGTGGCTCTACAGCGGTGAGGGCTCCAGCGCCAGCATTCTGTAAAGGCTTTGTCTTTAAATTTTCGTGGTCTGCAGCAGGGGCGATGCCGGCAGCAGCCGGTAGGCCGTGGAGGCCAGAATCAGCCACAACGCAATCGTCAGGGAGACTGCGCTGTAGGTTTCCCAGCCTTGGCTCTCGGCCCAGGCAGCCACGAGACCTGTGAACCACTGCATCAATGCCACGCCCAAAAACATGGCCATGGTGAACAGCGAGAGCGCCCGTCCTGTCATGTGGCTGGGGTAGGACGCACGCACATCGGCATATTGCAGCAGACCGTAGCCCGAGAGCGTGGCCATGGCAATGATGGTGACCACGTTCGCCGTGGCGTTGTGCCACAGGGCCAGCAGGGCAAACAATGCGGCCATGCACAACGACAGATTGGACAGCCACTGGCGGCGCGGCAAGGTGCCGGGGTCAAGACGGCCGAACAGCGCCGGGGTAAACAGCGAAATCAGCGACATCACAAAGGCCACGTGGCCGCTTTGTACCAGGCTAAATGCATAGCGCTCCATCAGCAGTGGGCCTACCCAAAGGCCGCGCATGGACAGGAAGGCGGCGTAGCAAGACATGCCCAGCACCACAATCCCCCATGTATGCGGCAACGTGAGCAGCTCGGCCATGCGTACAAAGGCAGAGCGCCAGGTTTCTTGCTGGGCAGGCGCAGCGGTGCTGGGTAGTGCAGGTTCGTGAACTTTGCAGAAAATCAGCAGCCACGACAGCGCACACAGGGCGCTGAGCAGCCAAAAACCGCTGCGCCAGCTGCCTATTTCCACCACCCATGCCAAAGGGCTGCCGGTAAACAGCAGGCCCAAGCCGCCAGCCCCCATGGAGACGCCCGAGAAAAAGGCAAAGCGCTCTGGAGGAAAGTGGCGTGCAATAAATACCGTACAGGCCAAAAAGGCGGGAGAGCAGCCCACGCCAATCATCAACTGACCCAGCATCAGCCAGCCATAGCTGGGCGCAGCGGCAGACACGATGGCCCCCAGCGTGGCAAACGGAAATGCGCACAGCACGGTGCGGCGCAGGCCATACAAATCCATGCCAATGCCCATCAGCAACTGGGCCACACCAAACGACAGACCAAACAACCCGGCAAAAGCGCCCAGCGAACTGGCGCTGATGCCAAAGTCCTGCTGCAGTCCCTGGGCCAGGATGGCCGTGATGGTGCGAAAGGCTTGGCTCAGGGCAAAACCGGTGAGCAGCGCGATCAGCATGGTCCAGAGCGGACGTTGCAAGACGGGGCGTTGGGAAGTTGTGGTTGGGGTCTCGGGCACAGTGGCATCTCCTGGTGCCAAGCGTAGCGTTGTGGCTGCATGGCGGCTGTCACCGCTGTGTAGGGATTTCCCCTTGGCGCGGCGCAGCCGCTGGCATAGAGTGCTGGGCATGAGCACACGCACTTCCTCCGCCGCGACTCCCTTGGTTTTGCACTACACCGTGCGTGCGTGTCCGCTCGGGCAGGTTTTGGTGGCGGCCACG
>JAFAGF010000119.1 GCA_023422975.1 Pseudomonadota bacterium | reverse complement strand
CACGTGCTGCAGCGCAAGCAGGGCATGGCCGTCACGCGGCAGGCATTCGTGCTGCAATGCCGCTACCTGTGGTGGCGTGAAGATCCTTATTCTTATAGCAGCTGCCGCAGTGCAGTTGCGCTTTTGCGGCAGTTTTGGCTAGCAAATGTAGAGCAGCAGGGACAAATGTGGCAAGACTGCGTGCAAGCCCTGGTGGCGGGGCAGCCACTGGCTTCGCACGCACTGCTGCCGCTGGTGGTGCAGCGGGGGCGACTCAGGCGCCGTGGGCATTAAATCGGTAATGCACAGCAGTGACGCCATCCAGAAATGGGGGGTAGGTGCGCTGTCTGTCAGCATGGCGTGCTCCGTGCTTCAACTTAGATAGCGCATGGTGCTGGTGGACTATGACGATTTGAAGAACCAGGCGCAGATTACGGCTTCGTCTGACAGTTTTCTCATAGGGCGGTTCTGCGTGGTGAAACACAGAAACTGGTCGCGCACGTGACCCTGTGTGGGGGGCTTCCCGAATGTCAGCGTGAGGCGAAGGCGATAGTTTTGGGGTATTCACAACCTGAGATGGAATGGCTCTATGCGCTCGCACTTCAACCACTGGCCCCGTCGCGTTCCCCATACTTTGACGGTGCCTGCAACTTCGCTGTGGGACAACCTAGAGACCAATGCGCGTCGCTACCCTGACAAAGCCGCTTTGATGTTTTTTGGCAATGCCACCAGCTACCGTGCGCTGGCGCAGGGGGCAGAGCGGCTGGCTGCGCACCTGCACGCATCGGGTGTGCGCAAGGGAGACCGGGTCATTTTGCTGATGCAGAACCTGCCCCAGCTGGTGATGGCGCACTTTGCCATCTTGCGTGCGAATGCGGTCGTGGTGCCGGTTAACCCGATGAATCTGGCGCAGGAACTGGAGCACTACATCACCGATGGTGAAGTCAAAGTGGCCATTACCACGGCCGACTTGGGTGCTGAACTGGTCAAGGCAAGCAATGCCTTGCCGGCTGGCAAGGGCTTGCAGCAGGTGGTGGTGACCCAAGTGGGCGAGTACCTGCCCCCCGAAGGCCTGCGCGAGTTTGTGCCCGAGGTGTGGCAGGCCTGGCTGACCATGGAGCGCCCGGCACTGACGCTCAACGGCGGTGAAGTAGTGAGTTGGAAGCAGGCGCTGGCCAGCACCGCTGCCGTGCCTGCGCTGGAAGTGGGGCCGCAGGATTTGAGTGTGCTGCCCTACACCAGCGGCACGACGGGCTTGCCCAAAGGCTGCATGCACACGCATGCCAGCATCATGTTTAACGCGATAGCATCGGCCGTATGGGGCAATGCCACCAGTGAGAATGTGACGTTGACAGTGATCCCCATGTTCCACATCACGGGCATGGTGTCGGTGATGCATTGCAGCATTTACGTGGGCGCCACCATGGTGCTGATGCCACGCTGGGACCGCGAGCTGGCGGGGCGCCTGATCTCGCAGTACAAGGTCACGAACTGGACGAATATTCCCACCATGGTGATTGATTTGTTCGCCAGCCCCAATTTCCAGCAGTTTGACCTCAGCAGCCTCACGTACATCGGTGGCGGCGGTGCCGCCATGCCGCAGGCCGTGGCCCAGCGGCTTTATGAAGCCTATGGCTTGCGCTACCAAGAGGGGTATGGACTGACGGAAACCGCAGCGCCTTCGCACAACAACCCGCCTGAAAACGCCAAGCAGCAGTGTTTGGGCATTCCCTTTATCAGCACCGAAGCGCGTGTGGTCGACCCCGACACCCTGCAAGAAATGCCTGTGGGTGAGCAGGGAGAAATCGTGGTGAGTGGCCCGCAGGTGTTCAGCGGGTACTGGCGCAATGAAGCGGCGACCAATGCGGTGTTTTTCGAGCAGGATGGCCTGCGCTTTTTCCGCACCGGCGATTTGGGCCGCGTGGATGAGGATGGCTACTTTTTCATCACCGACCGCCTCAAGCGCATGATCAACGCCAGCGGCTTCAAGGTGTGGCCAGCCGAGGTGGAAGCCCTGATGTTCCGCCATCCGGCCATTCAGGAAGCCTGCGTGATCTCGGCCAAAGACGCGTACCGTGGAGAGACGGTCAAGGCGGTGGTGGTGCTGCGTGCCACGCACAAGGGGCAGGTTTCGGAAGAAGACATCATCACCTGGTGCCGTGACAACATGGCCGCCTACAAAGTGCCGCGTTTGGTGGCCTTTGTGGATGCCCTGCCCAAGAGCGGTAGTGGCAAGGTGATGTGGCGCTTGCTGCAAGAAGCAGAAGCTACGCCGGCTTAAGCACCGTTCAGTGCCACGCACAGCGTGGCGCGCACCACAGCTGCACGGGCTTTTTATGGTGCCAGCACCGGGGTTGACTGCCGGTTGCTGGCATTTTTTATAGCTATAAGCGTTTGCTGTATAAGCGCTAGAGCGGTTTTTTGATGATTTTTTGAAAGGCGTGTGCGCCAACTTCGAGGGGGCGCGTCTGCAATCCATGCAGGTGCAGGCGTGCGAGGCGCTGGGCGAGGAGTAAGCTTGCAACCCTTATGGCACATGTGACCTTTCCCCCTCCTTACCATTCTCCCAACCGGGTGGCCGAGCAGCTGCGCGACCATGGCTATGCCGTGTTGCAGCCCGTGGATGTGGCGGCTTGGCTAGGCTGCGAGCTGGAGGCTTTGCAGGCGCTCAACCCCGATTGGGAGGCACTGCCTCCCGATGAATTCCTCAAAGATGGTGGTCGCTACCGCTTTCGCCGCCATGCCAGTTTTACGGTGACTGACGCTGCGGTGGTGCAGGTGCCGCACCGCGCGCACTGGCAGCCGGTCAAATACAACGCCTTGCATGGCGGCATGGAGCGCTGGTTTGCTCCCATGCTGGAGGCCACCTGCGCGCAAGCCGTGTGGCAGCAGTTGATTGGCAAGCTGGCGCAGCTGTCGCAGCAGCTTTTTGCTGCGGATGTGCATGCGCCTTGCTATGTGGAGGCGCACCAGTTTCGCATTGACACGGCCAGCGGCATTGGCCGACCCACACCCGAAGGGGCACACCGGGATGGCGTAGATCTGGTGGCGGTATTTTTGGTGGGGCGCCAAGGCATCAAAGGCGGAGAGACGCGTGTGTTTGAAGCGAGTGGCCCCAGTGGCTTGCGCTTTACCTTGACCGAGCCGTGGTCGTTGATGCTGCTCGATGATGCGCGCATGATCCATGAGTCCACGCCGATTCAGCCCCTGAGCGATACGCAACGCGGCGCGCGCGACACCTTGGTGGTGACTTGCCGAGCTGGTGGTTTTCAGGGTGATGAAGAGAAAAAGTCTGTCTGATTTGACGCGAATCAAGACTGGCGGTCTACTACAGGCGCAGACTGCACGTATTGGCTGATGACAAATCAGTCCGGTTTACATAACAAGGAGTTTTTCATGTTCAAGCACATTCTGGTTCCTGTGGACGGTTCGCAAACATCGCTCAAAGCCGTGTCCAAGGCCGCTGAACTGGCCAAGGCTTTTGGCAGCGAAGTGACCGCTGTGTACGTGCTCGATCCCTATCCCTTCACCGGTGTGGGCGCTGATTTTGCGTATGGCCAAGCCCAGTACCTGAGCGCCGCCACTGCAGAAGCCAACAAGGCGCTGGAAGATGTGAACAAGGCGATGGCCGACTCTGGCGTG
>JAFAGF010000116.1 GCA_023422975.1 Pseudomonadota bacterium | reverse complement strand
GTGCCGGTGAACGACATCAACATGGTGTTGGACATTCCCGTGCAGCTGTCGGTGGAGCTGGGCCGCACCAAAGTGCCGATCAAGTACATCCTGCAACTGGCCCAAGGCTCGGTGGTGGAGCTGGATGCCTTGGCGGGTGAGCCTATGGATGTGCTGGTCAACGGCTATCTGATTGCGCAAGGTGAAGTGGTGGTGGTGAACGATAAGTTCGGTATCCGCTTGACCGACGTGGTGACACCTTCCGAGCGCCTGCGCCGCGTGAGCCGTGGATAACACCGGCTTTACCTCTTCGCTGCTGGTGCTGCTCCTCATGATCGGCGCCTTGGCTTGCCTGCCTTGGTTGCTCAAGCGCTGGCAGCAGCGTCAGCAGGCTGGGCGCAATGTCTCTGGCATCAGCGCTCAGGTGTTGGCCTCGGTAGCGGTGGGGCCTAGCCAGCGCGTAGTGACGGTAGAAGTCGGTCAAGGCGCACAGAAAACTTGTCTGGTACTGGGCGTGACGGCCCAAAGCATTCATTGTTTGCACGTTTTGGGGCAAGCTGCCGTGCAGCAGCCCGCATCTGAGAGTTTTGCAGGTGCAATGGCGCAAGCCCAAGAGGCCGTGCAAGCGCCGCAATCATGAGAGCACACATGCGATTAGGCTTTTTTGCCGCGAAGGCCCACTGGGCTGCACCAGCCGCCGCTTTGGCGGCTTTTTGCTGGGGGCCCGCTGCCCTGGCGCAAACTACAGCGCCCAGCTTGCCGATTTTGGTGGGCTCGGGCGGTGGTGGTAACAGTTTTTCGGTGCCTATTCAGACATTGCTGTTCTTCACAGCCCTGTCGTTTTTGCCTGCTATTTTACTGATGATGACGGGTTTTACCCGCATCGTGATTGTGCTGAGCTTGCTGCGCCAGGCGCTGGGCACGCAATCTTCGCCGCCCAATCAGGTGATCATTGGGCTGTCGCTGTTTCTGACCTTGTTTGTGATGGGCCCCACGCTGGATCGGGTGTATGAAGAGGCCTATGTGCCCTACACCAAGAACACCATGCAGTTTGAGGAAGCCGTCAAAAAGGCCGAAGTGCCGATGCGTGAGTTCATGGTGCGCCAAACGCGCCAAACCGATTACGCCCTGTTTGCGCGCCTGGCCAAGCTGGAGCCCGAGACCAAGATTGAAGATGCACCCTTCCGTGTGGTGGTGCCGGCCTTTGTGATCAGTGAGCTGAAAACGGCGTTTCAGATCGGCTTCATGATCTTTATTCCGTTCCTGATCATCGACATGGTGGTCTCGTCCATCCTGATGTCGCTGGGCATGATGATGCTTTCACCCGTGCTGGTGGCGCTGCCCTTCAAGATCATGCTGTTTGTGCTGGCCGATGGCTGGAACCTGCTGATTGGCTCGCTGGCCTCCAGCTTTGCCATATAGACCCGAAAGGCTTGTGTCATGACGCCCCAAATGGTGCTGACGTTCGGTCGCGAAGCGCTGACCTTGCTGCTGATGATTTCGTTGCCTGTCTTGCTGACGGTGCTGGCCGTGGGCCTGGTGGTCAGTATTTTTCAGGCCGTCACGCAGATCAATGAAAACACCTTGTCGTTCGTGCCCAAGCTGGTGGCGGCGGTGCTGGTGTTTGCCGTAGCCGGGCCATGGATGTTGAGTACGGCGGTGGATTTCATCCGCCGCACGATTGAAAACATCCCCAATGCGCTGGGCTAACGAGGCACACGGAAGGCGCTGACGTGATCGGTATTTCCGAAGAGCAATTGATGGCGTGGCTCTCGCCCATCATCTGGCCTTTTTTGCGGACTTTGGCCATGTTCACGGCGGCGCCCGTGTTTTCACAAAAAGCCATTCCCATGCGAGTGAAAGTAGGGCTGGCTTTTTTGGTTGCGGTTTGTGCCCAAGCGGTGCTGGATCAACCGATGGTTGCGGTGAACTCGCCCCAGGCCTTGACCTGCGTGATCCAGCAAGTGGGTATTGGTCTGGCGATTGGCTTTTCGGCGCGACTCATCATCGCGGTGATGGAAGTGGCCGGCGAAGCGATTGGCCTGCAAATGGGCTTGAGCTTTGCATCATTCTTCGACCCCACCAGCGGCGCACAGCTCAGTGCGGTGTCGCGTTTTCTGGTGCAAATCTTCACCTTGTTTTTTATTGTGGTGAATGGCCATCTGGTGGTACTGATGGCCGTGATCAAAAGCTTTGATGCTTTTCCGGTGGACGGCTCGTTCCTGCAGGCCGTGGCGCAAATGCGCATTCACGAGCTCGGCAGCGCGGTGTTCTCCAGCGCCTTGTGGATTGCTCTGCCCATGATGGCGCTGCTGCTGTTTGTGAACTTGACCATGGGCGTGATTGCGCGCATTGCCCCACAGATGAACGTGTTTGCCGTGGGCTTCCCAGTCACTTTGACGGTGGGCATGCTCGGCATTACTGCCACTTTGCCCATGATGGAGCAGCCTTTTTTGAGCATGATTGACCGCACACTGTCGATTTTTGGTGTGTAGTGCTCAAATAAAAAAAGAGCAGCTAGCGCTGAAATAAAAAGGACTTCAAGATGCTTTACATCTGAAGTCCTTTGTTTTTATGCGCTAAAAGCTATTGTTTTTATACCAAATTGTTCCGGATAGCATACACCGTCAGCTCGGCGTTATTGCCCAGCTGCAGCTTCTCCAGCACACGGGCACGGTAGACGCTGACGGTTTTGGGGCTGAGCATTAACTCCTCGGCAATGTCCGTCAGGCGCTTGCCTGAGGCAATTTTTTGCAGGGTTTGCATCTCGCGCTCCGACAGGGATTCATGCGGAACTTCCGGGGTCGGCTGTGAGAGGCTGTCCGCCAGCATCTGCGCCACTTCCGGGGTTAGGAATTTGCGCCCCATGCTCACCACGCGCACGGCTTCCACCAGCTGCAGAGGATCGCCGGCCTTGTTGGCATAACCGTGTGCCCCGGCCTTGAGGCAGCGCAGCGCATACTGGTCCTCGGGGTACATGGACACCATCAGCACTTTGATGGCGGGATAGCTCTCGCGCACGCTGACCAGCACTTCCAGCCCATTGCGCCCCGGCATGTTGATGTCCAGCAGCAGCACGTGGCAGGGGGTGGC
>JAFAGF010000051.1 GCA_023422975.1 Pseudomonadota bacterium | reverse complement strand
CCCGGCGGACATGTGCTGCTGTGCCTGAACGCCCCCGAGCTGGACACCGCCTTCTTGAAAGACCAGATGGCCGAGATTGCGCCCGAGTTGGAGTTTGTCGAGCGCGTCGCCAACCCCGCCGCTTTTGCCGACGTGGATGAAGAGCGCAGCCTGAAGGTGCTGGCCTACCGCACACCGGCACAGATCACTCCACAAGATTAAGCATCAAAAGTGACTCTAGCGCTTATGCAGCAACCGCTAACAGCTATCAAAACCATGAACCCGTCTGACATTGACCCAGCCCTGGCCATCTGCCTGCAGCGTTTTGCGCGGCTGGATGCCGAAACGCCCACACCGCAGCTGGACTATGTGCAACGCCGCCGCCTGCTCAGCGAGTTGCAAGCGCGTTTGCTGCGCAGGCAGGGCTTGGCGGGTATTGCGGTGCAAAACCACTTTGCGGCCGCGCCAGGGCGTGAGATTGCCATGCGCAGCTACCACCCCAGCCACCACGTCAGCGGGCAAACCTTGGTGTGGCTGCATGGCGGCGGCTGGATGGTGGGCAGCCTGGACACCCACGATGACCTGTGCGAGCACCTAGCGCACTACAGCGGCCACACGGTGCTGAGCGTGCACTACCGCCGCACGCCGGAAAACCCCTTTCCCGCAGCGGTGGAAGATGCCCGGGCCGTGCTGCAATGGCTGCATCAAATGCAAGACGTACTGCCGTTTGCCCGCAGCCAGGTGCTGCTGGGCGGCGACAGCGCAGGCGGCCACCTGGCTTTGGCCACGGCCGTGCACGCAGCACTGCAACCGCACGCCGCCCAAGCGCAGATCCAAGCCCTCTTGCTGCTGTACCCCTGCATACTGCCGGACTTGGCCGCGCCCAGCGTGCAGGCTTTTGCCCAAGGCTACGGGCTGACCGAAGCCGCCATGCGCCAGTACTGGCAGGCCTTGGGCGGCGCTGACCATGCCCTGCGCACACCGAGCTTGTGCACACCGGCCCTGCCTTTGCTGCCGCCCACGGCCATCATGACGGCCAGCCACGACATCTTGCGCGACGAGGCCGAAGACTTTGCCCGCCAACTCCAGGCCCTGCCGCAAGGCCCACGCTGCCTGCTGCAGCGCGCTGACGGCATGGTCCACGGCTTTGCCCGCATGCTGGTGGCCAGCCCTGCCGCCCGCCAGCATGTCGAGGCTGCCTGCCGCATGCTGGCGCAAGTG
Source organism: Pseudomonadota bacterium (assembly GCA_023422975.1). Taxonomy (GTDB): domain Bacteria; phylum Pseudomonadota; class Gammaproteobacteria; order Burkholderiales; family Burkholderiaceae_C; genus Comamonas. The sequence continues at coordinate 7,606 of JAFAGF010000051.1, read as the reverse complement.
CACGCCCGCTGAGGCTGTTCGGGCCCACACCAAGTTAGCGCTAGCAGCGCAAACGTTGCGCGCTGTTGCATGATTTTCAGCGCCCGATCGCTGCCGGTACGCCGCACTTCGGCCATCTCACCGCCATCTGCACGCAAATTGCGTATTTTTTGCTTGCCGATGGCTGCGCAATCAACGCTTTTAGGCGCATCCAAAAACACCAGATTAAATGCAGATAGATTCAAATTAAAGCTGCTTTAACCACAAATGGCGCACATACAATGCCCTGCGCACCACACCAACGTGGTGCAACAACCTAGGTTGCACACGCCATGAACACCCACTCCCCTTTGACCCGCCGCAGTTCTGAATCGATTGCCTTGGTCGCCTTGTTTGCCGCCCTCTTGGCCGTCATGGGTTTGATCCCCAAAATTGATTTGCCGCTGGGCGTGCACATCTCCATCCAGACCCTGGGCGTCATGCTGGCGGGCTGCTTGCTCGGCCCGTGGCGGGGTTTGCAAGCCATGCTGGTGTTCTTGGTGGCCGTGGCCGTGGGGCTGCCCTTGCTCTCGGGTGGGCGGGGTGGTTTGGGCGTTTTTGTGTCGCCCACCGCAGGTTATCTGGTGGGCTGGACTGTAGCTGCCTTCGTCACTGGCTGGCTGATGGCCTGGCTGCCCAAGTCCACACCACGGCGCGCTGCGGCCAGCGCCTTTGTGGCATCGGCCGTGGGCGGCATTGCGGTGCTGTATATGTGCGGTATCGCCGGGCTGGTGTGGATTGCCAAGCTGCCACTCACCCAGGCGATGTGGGCAAATGTGGCTTTCATTCCCGGTGACCTGCTGAAGTGCGCACTGACTGCTTTGGTCGTGCACAGCATTGCTCGTGCCATGCCCGACTGGCGGCTGGGCGGTGTAGCGCAGAAATAAGTTTTATAGCAACCAGCGCAGACTACATAAGCGGTACAGCCTGAAAGCACTTGTAATAAATCTTGTAACAGAACCAACGCAGGCGTAAGCTTCTCCACTCGACCTGCCCCATGTTTGCTGCTTGTGCTCCAACCCTGCGGGCGATTCATTGGCACAACGCTTGGCTGGATATGCGCTACACCCTGTCCGTTCTTACTGCTGCTTGTTTGCTGGCACTGGGCCAGCCCGCTTGGTCTGAAACCGCAGACCGTGAACTGCTGCAACGCGCACGCAATGCAGCGCTGGCCCTGCCCGACCAAGACCGTGCCTGTGCCAGCCAGTGGCTGCTGCAGCTGCAAGCCAGTTGCGCCGCCACAGCACCCGCAGCGCAACGCACACTGCCGCTCAACCCCTTGTTTCAAGTCATCCGGCACACACTCACCCAGCACTACGCCACCACGGTCAGCGCACACGTGCTGGCACTCCCCGTAGTGCAAGCCCAGTGGCACCGGTCGCCACAGGCACTGGACATGCAAGCTGTGCACATGCAACTGGACAGCACCATGGTGCAACGCTGGATTGCACCCTGGCAGCAAGAAGCGGCCTAAGCATCGCCCAAAGCGCACAGGCAGCCCGCCCAACGTGCAAATGGCCTGAAATATATTTTCAGGTGCAAAAAAGCTTCAAAACCAATACAGCAAATCGCTGGCAGCTATCAAAAATCAAGTCATTTGCCAGCATGTGACAGGCAAGCTGCACCGCATCACCTAGGATGCAGCCCGCACATGGCCAAGGCGCACAGACGCACCGCCATGGGCATTCAGGGAGCTTGACAACAATGACACATACATCCACTTCCAGCTGGTACTTTGGCTGGAACATCGTGGCCGCCGCCACCATCTTGACCCTTTTGACCGTGGGCATGCGCCTGGGGATCGGGCCGCTGTTTTTACCCATGGCCGAAGACCTGGGTTTTAGCCGCAGCCTGCTGGCCAGCATCGTTGCCATTGGCATGCTGTGCTACGGCCTGGCGATGCCGTTGGCGGGCTGGCTGGTGGGGCGCATTGGCACCCGCCATGTGCTGCTGCTGGGCACGGCCATTTTGGTGGCCTCCACGCTGTGGGCGATCAACACGCGCTCGGCCTCGGGCATTTTCTGGAGCTTTGGCGTGTGGATGTCAGTGGGTGCAGCGTTTACCAGCCCCGTGGCGCTCACGTCGGTCATCAGCCGCTGGTTCAACCGGCGCCGTGGCATGGCACTGTTTTTCCTGTCCACCGGCTCCATGGCCGGCATTGCCGTGATGACCCCCGCCTTGGGCTGGGCGCTGCAGTACTTCAGCTGGCAGCACACACTGCTAGGCTTTGCCACCATTTTTGCGCTGATCACCATTCCCACCGCCTTGCTGGTCGTGCGCGACAACGCCCCTGCCAATGCCGATGCACCCCTGCCCTTGGCCAACGGTGCGCCAGCCGTACCACGCGTGGCCCCGCTGGCAGATTTGAGCGTCTGGCAATCCATGCGCAGCGCCACATTCTGGAAAATTACCTTTGGCCTGTTTGCCTGCGGCTTCAGCATGAACCTGATGGGCACGCACTGCATGCCCATGCTGCAAGACCATGGGTTTGACGCCACCACCAGCGCACTGGGCATTGGGCTGATCGGCCTGGTGGCCATTCCCAGCACCATGGTCCTGGGCCGCATGGCCGACAAGGTGGAGCGCCGCAAGCTGCTGAGCGTGATTTACGGTGTGCGCGGCTTGGGCTTTATCGGGCTCCTGGTCGTCGGTAGCGCCTGGCAGCTCTACGGCGTCGCCGCCGTGGGCGGCGTGGTATGAGCGGGCAGCATTGCCCTGTCTTCCGCCATCTTGGCCGATGTGTATGGCGTGCGCAAAGTTGGCGTGCTGTATGGCTGGGCCTACCTGGGCCACCAAGTGGGCGCCATGATCAGCGCATGGCTGGGCGGCTGGGGCTATGAAACCCACCACACCCACTGGGTCGCATTTGGTGCAGCCGCACTGCTGCTGGTGCTGGCAGCAGGCGTAGCGTGGACGCTGCGACGCGCGCCCACGCCAATGGTGGGCAGCTCTAACTAAGGCATCAAGCGCCAGTGGGCGCTGGCTCCGTACGCGTCAGCGCAAAGCGGTAGCTGGCCAAGGCCAGTCCTGTGATCGCCATCTGGCTCAGTGCGCAGGCCACGGCGGGCACTTCCCCAAAACCCACAAGCTTGCTGCCCAGCGCGCCCATGGCCATCTGGCCAAAGCCATAAAAACCCGCTGCCGCCCCTGCCAGCGCAGGTGCGGAAGACAGCGAACGTGACAGTGCCGCCGGGCTCGCCAGCCCGGCACCAAACGTCATGGTGATGGTGAGCACCAGCAGCAACGTGGGCGTCATCCACCCCATGAGCTGCACCAGCAAAAACACGGTCGAGAGACTCAGCCCAATGCTGGCACCTACGTACAGAAATTTGTCGATCGACACGCGGCCAGCCAAGCGCCGCGCGGTCATGGTGCCCAAGCTGGCGCCAATGATGGTGCTGGCTGCGAACCAGCCCACACTGCTGATGGGCAAACCCAGCTGCTCGTGCACGATGTAAGGGGCGGTTGCCAGATAGGGATACAGCGCCGTGGTGGAGCACGCACCACCCAGCATGAATGCGGTGTAGCGCCGGTTGCCCAGCAAGCTGCGGTAGTCCGCTGCAATGCCCGCCAGCGCCAGCGGCTTGCGCTGCAAATTCGTCTCAGGCAGCAGGCGCCAAGCACACAGCACCATAGCGCACCCCATCATCACCAAAAACAGGTAAATCGAGCGCCAGCCCAAGTGCTCCGCCAGGTAGGCACCCACAATCGGCCCCAGCCCCGGCCCCACCAAGGTCAGCAAATTGAGCAACGCCAGATCGGCCGTGACACGCGCGGGGGCCGAGGTATCCCGCACAATGGCACGCCCCAGCGTGATGCCCGCAGCCCCGCCCAAGGCTTGCAGCAGGCGGGCACCCACCAGCCATTCCAGCGTAGGAGCACACAGCGCCACCACACTGCCCAGCAGGTACAAACTCAGCCCCACCAGCAGCGTGGGCCTGCGCCCCAAGGTGTCGGACAGCGGCCCATACACCAACTGCCCCAGCGCCAAGCCTAGGACGTACAACGTAATCGTCTGCTGCATGCCCGCAGGTGCCGCCCCCAACGCCGCCCCTGCCACGGGCAAAGCCGGCACAAAGATGTGCATAGCCATGGTGCCACTGAGCGTGACCAGCACCAGCAGCCACAGCGGCACACGCAGCTCCAACGTATCCGAACGCGAGGCAGACATGGCTTAGTTCGCTGCAGTACGCGTGCGGGGGTGCTTGAAGAACAGCACCGCCACCGTGGTGGCCAAAATCACCACAAAACTGCAAAAGCTAGACACCGCCGCATTCATGCCCCAATGGTCGGCAATCCAGCCAATGGCCATCATGGGCAGCATGCTGCCGATGTAACCAATCACCAGATAGGTCGACAACAAACCAGAGCGGTTCGTCGGGGTCGCAATGCGGTTGATCATGCTCATGCCCGAAAGCATGCTCATGCCGTGCCCGATGGCAGTCAGCGCAACGCCCAAAGCAAACAGCACGGCCGAACCCACCCACAAATTGAGCATCAGCAAACCATTGCTCAACGCCAAGCTCAGCAGCCCCGTGAAGCCACACCAGTACGTGGGCATGTTGCCCGCCAAAATTTGCACACAGGCCGAGGTGAGCAAAATCACCGCAATGGCGGTGCCACTGACCACCGGACCATGCCAGGGCACCAGCTTGTCCAAAAACAGCGGTGACATCGAGGCATACAAGCCGAACACGCCAAACGCCAGAAATGGCAACGCGCTGGTCAACACGAATGCCCACGAATCCCCGGAGGCAGGCCAGGTCAGCTTGGGCAGCACATCGCGCAACTGCAAGGCAGGCTTGGCACCGGTGTGCGCGGAAGCTGGCAACTCCAGCCGCGCCAGGGCATACAGACCAATACAGCCCAGAACCAGGGTGGGGATGTAGGTGGTCACCAAGGGATAAGGTGCCCACTGCCCCATGATGCCGCCGACCAGCGGCCCCAGACCAAAGCCAAAGGCCAGCAAAAAGCCCGTCATCATGGCAACACGCTGCATATGGCCTGGGCGAGACAGCTGTGCCAGCCCCAGGGTCGCGCTGGTCGTGAGCATGCTGGAAGCCACGCCCACAATCACCCGCCCTACCACCAAGCTACCCATGTTCCAGGCCAGCATGCTGATGACCGTGCCCACCAACGCCAGCACCAGCCCCACCTGCATCACGCGGCGAAAACCTACCCGGTCTGGCAAACGCCCCAAAAACAGCAAGCTGCACAGCGCGCCGCCCATGTAAATCACATAGATCAGCGAGACATCACTGGCCTGCAGCTGCCACGCCTCTTTGTACAAGGCATACAAAGGGCTGATGAGGGCCGTTCCCATCACGCCCACAATCATGGCGAAACTCACCCACATAAAGGGTGAAACTTTGAACTTCATTTTTAAAACCGTTGCTATCTGTTGTTATCTGTTTTTCAGCACCTGGGCAGCGCCCGCAGCCTGCATTCAGGTTGAAAGTGGTGGGCTGTGCGCACCGTCCATGCGCTCAAAATTGAGCGCAATCTTGCGCAAGCTCGCACGTGTGATGGCCAGTTCTTCGTCGCTCAGCCCGGCCAGAATGCTTTGCTCAATTTCCAAGGTGGTGCGCAAAATTTTTGCGGCCATCTGCTCGCCCTCAGGTGTCAGGCCAATGCATTTGGTGCGCCGGTCTGCGGGCGCGCAGGCCCACTGCACCAGGTTCGCATCGCGCAATTGATCCAGCACCCGCACCAGCGAAGACGTGTCCAGCGACAGCGCTTGTGCCAAATCCTTTTGCAGCATGGCTTCGCCCTGCGTGTAGAGCATCAGCAAAGGCATGCGACTTGCATCGGTCAGACCTTGCGCCTTGAAGCTTTCATCCACTTTCTTGCGCCACTGGCGAAACACACTGCCAATCAAGAGCCCGAAACGGCAACGCGCCTGAATCAAGTCAGGCGCGTTGTCAGGCAAATTCTCAGAGATAGTTTGCATATCAATTAGTTTGCATGCAAAGCATATGTGCTGCAGTCGGCATGCAGGAAGCCATACCGTCAAGCCGGGTTAGCGCACGACCTCCTTCCGTAAAAATTAAGGGGCAATTAAGCCCTTGCACCAAGACCGAGGAAAACCATCAACTCTTATAAAAGAGTTGCAAAATTAATCATAAAAAAACGATTTTCTGGAAGGCAAATTTTTTGCACAACTTCCGCAATCAGGTGCATTTTTCAAATCAAGAATTTCTTGCATTCGAAATATCTCGCAATAAAGTTGCACATTAAGATTTTTCAGTATTCACTGAAAAATTAGAATTTCACAATGCAAAAATCAAAGCGTGGGTTCACTAAAAAAACCCGGTGGTTTCCCATAGAATTCGCGCTGTCTGAACTGTAGTGAATCACGGGGCTGACGCTTGTAATCTATTTACCGCCTCTGCTTGCCAGAGGCGGCTTTCTTGTTGCTGGAATATGGATGTATTCATCCTTGCAACACATAAATATTAATAAAAAAGCCTGCAATTTATCTGCAGGCTTTTTTATTAGTGTGCAAGTTCAGCACATGACGGAGTGCCGCCAGGCCACCGCAGCCAGCCCGAAGCTGACGACAGCGTCACGGCGCGAAACCACCAGCAGTACCGCCAACGGCCAAGCTCGCCCCCAAGTGACAAGCACCTTCGCCGAGGTCGCGGCGCAGGCTTTAGAAGGCCTCAAGCGGCATGTGCGCACACGTCATATCACGGGTACGCACCACATGCAGCCATGCCGAGATTTTGGGCAATTCATAATGATAAAAATAGGCTGTAGTGCTCATCCTGCCTACGTTAGCAGCTACTGATAGCGAAGCATCTTGCGCTTGTACAACCAACGCCAACTCCAGCCACACCCATGCCAGCACGGTGTGGCCAAAGGCCTGCATATAAGGCACGGCATTGGCCAAGGCCTCTTGTGGCTTGCCCGTGGCCCACGCAGCCTGCGTGGCGGCACCCACTTCCTGCAAGGCTTTGGCCAAATCCTTGGCATAGCCAGCCAACGCAGGTACTACCATCGCTTTTTCGATGGTGGCGGTCATGGTGCTGGCCAGCAGTTGCAAGCCCGCGCCGTTTTGCATCAGCACCTTGCGGCCCAACAAGTCTGCGGCCTGAATGCCGTGCGTGCCTTCGTGAATCATGTTCAGGCGGTTGTCGCGCCAGTACTGCTCCACGGGGAAATCGCGCGTATAGCCATAGCCGCCGTGGATTTGAATGGCCAATGAATTGGCCTCCAAACAGTTTTCGCTAGGCCAGCTCTTGGCAATAGGCGTCAGCACCTCTAGCAAGAGCTTCGCGCGGGCGGCCGCTTCGGCACTACCCGTACGGCCTTCGTCCACCAGCTTCGCGCAGTACATGTTCAGCGCCAGTGCGCCTTCGCAGTACGCTTTTTGCGCCAGCAGCATGCGCTTGACGTCGGTGTGCCCAATGATGGCCACCTGGGGGCTGGCGGCGTCTTTGCCCGCCTCGGTCATGGGACGGCCTTGGGGACGGTTTTTGGCGTAATCCAAACTGGCGTAGTAACCGGCCAGGCCCAACATGGTGGCGGCCATGCCAATGCCAATGCGCGCCTCATTCATCATGTGGAACATGCATTTGAGGCCTTC
>JAFAGF010000002.1 GCA_023422975.1 Pseudomonadota bacterium | reverse complement strand
TCAGTGGTATGTAAGTGCTGCGGCTGACATTTGCTCGCAAACTACTACCTCTAAAAGAGCAAGGAGACAAAGCCATGAATGCACCTAGTTCAGCCATTGAATCTGTGTTGGTGGAAAACCGCGTTTTTCCCCCCTCGGAGGCGATCCAGAAGGCCGCCCGCGTCTCGGGTATGGCCAGTTATGAGGCCTTGTGCGCAGAAGCGCAGAAAGACTACGAGGGTTACTGGGCACGTTTGGCGCGTGAAAACGTGGTGTGGAGCAAGCCGTTTACCCAGGTGCTCGATGAGTGCAACGCACCGTTTTACCGTTGGTTTGCAGATGGCGAGCTCAATGCTAGTGCTAACTGCCTGGACAAGCACATGGGTACGGCTGCAGAGCACAAAACGGCCATCATTTTTGAAGCCGATGATGGGCAGGTCACCAAGGTCACGTACCGTGAACTGCTGGCGCGTGTGGCGCAGTTTGCCAACGGCTTGAAAGCACAGGGCGTAAAAAAGGGTGACCGTGTGCTGATCTATATGCCGATGACCATTGAAGGCGTGGTGGCCATGCAGGCTTGCGCCCGTATTGGGGCCACGCACTCGGTAGTGTTTGGTGGTTTTTCTGCCAAGGCCGTGCAAGAACGTGTGGTGGACGTCGGCGCATCTGTGGTGATTACCGCCAACTACCAGATGCGCGGTGGTAAGGAGTTGCCGCTGAAAGCCATCGTGGATGAGGCGCTCAACATGGGTGGGTGTGAGGGTGTGCAGCGCGTGCTGGTGTTTGAACGCACGGCCACGGCATGCCAGATGGTGCAGGGGCGTGACATGAGCTTTGCACAATTGCTGGAAGGGCAAAGCACGGATTGCCCGCCCGTGGCAGTGGAGGCTGAGCACCCTCTGTTCATCCTCTACACCAGCGGCTCTACCGGCAAGCCCAAAGGCGTTCAGCATTCCACCGGTGGCTACATGCTGTGGGCCAAACAGACGGTGGAGTGGACGTTTGACATGCAGCCCTCTGACGTGTTCTGGTGCACGGCAGACATTGGCTGGATCACCGGCCACACCTATGTGGCTTATGGCCCCTTAGCTGCAGGTGCGACGCAAATTGTCTTTGAAGGCGTGCCGACGTTTCCGCATGCAGGGCGCTTCTGGGAAATGATTGAGCGCCACGGCTGTACGGTTTTCTACACCGCACCTACGGCCATTCGCTCGCTGATTAAAGCCGCAGAAACGGATGAGAAAGTGCATCCCAAGAACTGGGATTTGAGCAGCTTGCGCATCTTGGGCAGTGTGGGTGAGCCGATCAACCCTGAGGCGTGGATGTGGTACTACCGCAATGTGGGTGGGGAGCGCTGCCCGATTGTGGACACCTTCTGGCAGACCGAAAACGGTGGTCACATGATTACCCCGTTGCCCGGTGCCACACCATTGGTGCCCGGCTCATGCACCTTGCCCTTGCCGGGCATCATGGCCGCCATCGTGGACGAGACTGGCAACGATATGCCCAATGGCGCAGGCGGCATGCTGGTGGTTAAACGCCCATGGCCCAGCATGATTCGCAACATCTGGGGGGATCCTGAGCGTTTCAAGAAAAGCTATTTTCCCGAAGAGCTGGGTGGCAAAACCTATCTGGCTGGCGATGGCGCGGTGCGCAGCGAAGACCGTGGCTACTTCCGCATCACGGGTCGTATTGACGATGTGCTCAACGTCTCTGGCCATCGCATGGGCACGATGGAGATTGAGTCGGCCTTGGTCAGCAAGACCGATTTGGTGGCCGAAGCTGCCGTGGTGGGGCGCCCTGATGATCTGACGGGGGAAGCCATCTGCGCGTTTGTGGTGTTGAAGCGCCCGCTGCCGAGCGATCCTGAAGAGGCCAAGGCGCTGGCAAACGAGCTGCGTAATTGGGTGGCCAAGGAAATTGGTCCGATTGCCAAGCCCAAGGACATTCGTTTTGGCGAGAACCTGCCCAAAACGCGCAGCGGCAAGATCATGCGCCGTCTGCTGCGCTCGATTGCCAAGGGTGAAGCGATCACCCAAGACACCTCCACCCTGGAAAACCCTGCCATCTTGGATCAATTGGCCAAGACCAATTGATCCAAGGGCAAGCGCAGCTGCTGAGCGCGAGCGAAATGGCTGGGTTGGCGGCGCTTGCGCCGTCAAAATTGTGTTTGGCGCCATGATCAATTGGCCAAAACCAATTGATCCGAGGGCAGCGCAGCTGCTGAGCGCAGGCGAAATGGCTGGGTTGGCGGCGCTTGCGCCGTCAAAATCGCCTTTGTCGCTACAACGCAATGGGTGAACGACCAATGGATTTACCCGCAGGAGTTTTCACTTCATCCACTTCCAGCCACCTTCGGGTGGCTTTTTCTTGGTCTGTAGGAAACTAGGCCAGCCATGAACGCGTTACACACTGGCTTGGTCGAGCACGATATTGCGGTACAAACCAGCGCATAGAGAGCAAAGGAAATTGGTATGAAATCACGCATCGCACTGCTTGTCCTCATCATTGTCTTGATTGGGGCTCTGGGCTTTTTTAACTTTCCCTACTTGGCGCAAACCGTACCGATGTCGCTGGGGTTCACCACCATTGATGCCCCGCTGGGCCTGATCTTGATGGCGCTGACAGCTTTGATGGCGGTGGTTTTCATTGCTTACGTAATTGCCATGCAAGGTACCTGGCTGCTGGAGGCGCGTGCGCATGCCAAGGAGATGGCGGCGCAGCGGGAGTTGGCAGACAAGGCGGAGGCATCACGCTTTACCGAGCTGCGTATTGCTATCGAAAACCTGCACAAGGAAGAAGAGCGCAAGCTGCTGGAGCGCCTGGATGTGCTGGAGTCACACCTGCAGGCCCGCGCACAGGAAAGTGATAACTCTACCGCCGCTTATGTCGGGCAACTGGAGCAGCAACTGCGTGCCAAGACGCATGCAACGCCTGTTGTACCGGGAGTGGATCCGCTGGATTCATCGCCGCGCAACACGCAGTTTTAAGGCGGGGGCATAACCTCCGGGAAGTTTGCAGGCTGCATCGGAGCACGTGCTGGCTGGCCGTAACTTCACGCCGTGCCTGAAGCGCCACCGTGGTAGGGCAGAGAGTTGTCTGCCCGCGATGTGGGACAAGATGGAACGCTTTGAAGAGGTTGGCCGCTTTAAAAGATAGCTTATAGCGCTTGTATTTAAATGGATTCATCCATAAAAGTATTTGAATCTTTTATTGGGAGAGCGCTGACTGCTATCAAAACTTGGTGTGAGGCTGTTCCTTGCCCAAGCAGTCCCCAAACTGCCCACAAAAAAGCCACCGTCAGGTGGCTTTTTTGATGGTCTATGGAAGGGCTTACTTCAGGCTTAGCACCCAGGCTGCCAGCTTTTGGGCATCGGCTTCGCTCACTTGGTTGTTGGCGGGCATGGGTACGGGGCCCCATACGCCACTGCCGCCTTTGACGATTTTGCTGGCCAGCTTGGCCGTGGCATCGCTTTGGCTGGCGTAGCGGTTGGCCACATCTTTGAATGAAGGGCCGACCAGCTTCTTGTCGACGGCGTGGCAAGCCATGCAGTTTTTCGACGTTGCCAGCGCCTGGTCGGCGAACGCGGGAGCGGCCACGCTCAGTGTCAAAGCAAGGGTGATCAAAGAACGCTTCATCGTTACACTTTCCTCTATCAGGGGATTGTTTGCGTCATTGTAGAGCGCGGGCTGTAAAGCAGTGTGATCGCTCCTGTGAATGCTTGGTGAAGAAAGGTGACAAAGTATGTGGTTGTTAAGTGCGGTGACGGTGCTGGCTTTGCTGCGGGTGCTGGCGCACCTGGATGTGGTGGATGTGGCAGGTATTTCTGCGCTGTCGTGGTGGTGGATATTGGGGGGATTTGCACTGTCAGCGGCATGGTTTAGCTATGCCGACCGCTCGGGCCTGACCTCGCGCAAGGCGATGGAGCGTATCGATCAGCGCAAACAAGAGCGCATGCAAAAGCAGCGAGAGTTGCTGGGCTCGCGCCGCAAGCGCTGAAGCCTGTGTTCGCCAATGGCGAGGGCAGCCACGCGTGGCTTGCGGGGTGTTACGTATCGGTGAGCGGCAGAGGGTGGGCCATAATGAAACGATGGGCTGCCAGTGCCCGCTGACGAGACATTGACCGCAACCAAGAACTAAGCTCCACCATGCCTGCATACCGTTCCAAGACTTCTACCGGCGGCCGTAACATGGCCGGTGCCCGCGCGCTGTGGCGTGCTACGGGCATGAAAGATGGCGACTTTGACAAGCCCATCATCGCCATTGCCAACTCCTTCACCCAGTTTGTGCCCGGTCACGTGCACCTCAAAGACATGGG
>JAFAGF010000013.1 GCA_023422975.1 Pseudomonadota bacterium | reverse complement strand
TGCAGCCGGCAGAAAGCCACCATTCTCACGGCGGTGCACATATCCAAATGGCTGCTGCACCGTGACCGATGCCAGACGCACCTGCTGCTGCAAAGGCCGTGTATCACCCACTTCGATAGAGAGCTTGTTCCAACCGGCCAGCTCCTGCCCAGTCACATCATTGAGCTTTAAATCAGAAAGCTGCACCGCACTGCCTTGCAGCTGCACCGTCGGCTGCTGCGTCTGTTCAAACGCAATCAGCACCTGCGCATCCACCACCCCTTGCTGCAGGCGCACCGGCAAGCTGGCTGGCAGATACGGCGCATAAGGCATCAGGTCAAATTGCTGAATCACCAGCTTGGCTTGCGTGGTATGTGCCGCATCAAACGGAGTGGCCACCGCCTGCGAAGCGATCTCGCTGCCATTCAGGCGCATCGACAACTGCGGCTGCACCTTCACCTCGCGCTGCGAAGGCAAGGTACTAATAAATGGCAGTTGCAGCTGCAAAGCCTCAATTTGGTGCTGAACGCCAGCCACTTGATCGTCCAGCTCAACCCGGCCACCCCGAATTTGGATGTTGTAGAGCGCCAAGCGTGCCAAGCCCTGCTCTTCTGACGGCACAGGCTCGGGGTTTTGCTGCAACTTGGTCAGCACATCGGCAAAGCCCCACGCACCCTGGGCATCTTGGTGCACGCGCACCACGGGCTGATCCAGCTCCAGCGCATCCAGCACAGGGGCCCAGCGCCACAAGCTGCTCAACGACGCATTGATATAAGTGCGCTCCACAGACAGCGCCGGCGCTTGTCCCTCCACACCTGCAACCTCCAACCCATTCACAGTGACGGCCAGCGACCAGGGAGCAACCTCTACGCTGCGCACCGTTACAGCGCGCCCTAGCGCCTCGCTCGCCTTGTCCTGCAACTGCTTGGCAAGCACACCAGGCAACGCAAGCCACAACCCACCCCACACCAATGCAACCGCACCTGCCGCCACCGTCAGCTTGCGAACCACGACCCCTCCCCGCCCTGCTTGTTTTGTCTGCGCCATCTTGTTGTCCATCCTCCGTATGAAGGCCATTACCTCTTCGCACCTTAACGCGCCACCTGGCGCCACCGATCACAGCCTGATAAAAATTGACACTGTTTTCAATATGGAATGCACCACCACCCGTCGAGCACAGTCCATTCATTCAAGATTTGAACTATGGATTCAATTAAATAATTCAAAAATTAAATATACCAACACCCAGTTTGATAGCAAAGAAGGCATTGACAAACGCCATAAACCAAGGGTTTACAGGTAGTTACCACAGGCAGCATGGATATAAATACAGCCACAAAAGACAAAAAAGTAATAAAAATTAAAATCCAAAGTATTGACTGGTAATTTAGACGAAATTTAGAATCCGCCCACTTCACAAATCGCAAGATTGTCTAACGTTGTTACTTCAATCCCCACCGGGGATGTTCATGCCCTCTAGGCGCTGAGTAAGCGCATGAAACAGTAGCCATCGGATCTCAGGCTGGATCACAAGACTGACCTCGTACGGTCAGGCTTTGCCAGCCTCAAGAAAGGAAACGCCATGTCTAAGCCAGGAAACTGGGTGACTTCTGTGCGCACCATTGCCGCAGATATCACCGAGGGTTTTCTCGAAATTACCCACAACAGCTTTGCATTGATCGGCCTGATCGTTGCATTCGCTGCCGTCGCTTTGTTCGCACACCCTGATCTGCGCACACAAGGCGAAGTACAACTGCGCACTTGGTTGCAAGACCGCTATGTCGCAGATGTGGGCTTTACCCCCGAGCCAGAAGCCATCGAGCGCGCAACCGCGTCGAACCCCAAAGAGCTTCCCAAAGACCAGTCGGCTGTTGCTTACTGGATCAGCAAGAAGTACAAGGTTGCGGCCGAACCTATCGCGGCCATCGTGGCAGAAGCCTATGAGCAAGGCGCGCAGCAGAAGATCGACCCAACTTTGATTTTGGCCGTGATGGCCATTGAGTCGCGCTTTAACCCGTTTGCGCAAAGCACCGTGGGTGCACAAGGCCTGATGCAGGTGATGACGCGCGTGCACACCGAAAAGTACGACAACTTCGGTGGCAATCACGCCGCGTTTGACCCCATCAGCAACCTGCGCGTGGGTGCCGCCATTCTCAAGGAATACATCCAGATCACCGGCTCTGTGGAGGGCGCACTCAAGTACTACGTGGGTGCAGCCAACTTGCAGACCGATGGCGGCTACGCAGCCAAAGTACTGGCCGAGCACCGCCGCCTGCGCCAAGTTGCAGGCAGCAGCACCCCCACTACGCAGATCAAGCCTACCTTGGTGGCCAAACGCATGGTGACCCCCATGAAGGATGAAGCAGAAACCGAATCGGTGGCAGCCAGCCACGTACAGGACAGTGAACACGTTGCACTGAGCTCCAACCTCTAAAGCTTTTAAGCTTTGCGCCACCTAGCGCAAGCACTTGCAATGGCCTGGTTGCCGTGCAGTGCTTGCGCTTCGTTGTTTCTGGGCACGGCATGCTCGGCTACACTTGCAGGGTACGCAACTGGCGATAGGTGCGCCCGAATCACTTCGGTGCTGCACTGACGTGGAATCGCTGCACAGGACTTTTCAGTCCTGCGCCAACCACCGGGGAGCGTACCGCCCAGACTGATCGGGCGTTTCAGCCGTTCGCCTGGGCAGCCCTTGTCTTCAAGGGAATACAAGTTCACAGGACTGCCAAACCATGTTCCAACGCACCAATACCGTCGAGATCGTCGACCCCGAAGTTTTTGCCGCCATCCAGGCTGAAAACCACCGCCAGCAAGAGCACATTGAGCTGATCGCCAGCGAAAACTACTGCTCGCCTGCCGTGATGGAAGCCCAAGGCTCCCAGTTGACCAACAAGTACGCCGAAGGCTACCCCGGCAAGCGTTACTACGGCGGCTGCGAACATGTGGACGTGGTGGAGCAACTGGCGATTGACCGCATCAAGGCCATCTTCGGCGCGGAAGCCGCCAACGTGCAGCCTAACTCTGGCTCGCAAGCCAACCAAGCCGTGCTGATGGCCTTCGCCAAGCCCGGCGACACCATCTTGGGCATGAGCCTGGCCGAAGGCGGTCATCTGACCCACGGCATGGCGCTGAACATGTCCGGCAAGTGGTTCAACGCCATCTCTTACGGCCTGAACGCGCAAGAGGCCATCGACTACGAACAGATGGAAGCGCTGGCCCGCGAGCACAAGCCCCGCATCATCATCGCTGGCGCATCGGCTTACGCGCTGCACATCGACTTCGAGCGCTTTGCCAAGATCGCCAAGGAAGTTGGCGCCATTCTGTGGGTGGACATGGCCCACTACGCAGGCCTGATCGCTGCGGGCGTGTACCCGAACCCCGTACCTTTTGCGGACGTGGTCACCACCACCACCCACAAGAGCCTGCGCGGCCCCCGTGGCGGCGTGATCTTGATGAAGGCCGAGCACGAGAAGGCCCTGAACAGCGCCATCTTCCCCGGCCTGCAAGGCGGCCCCCTGATGCACGTGATCGCCGGTAAGGCAGTGGCTTTCAAGGAAGCCCAGTCGCCCGAGTTCAAGGCTTACCAAGAGCAAGTCGTCAAGAACGCCAAGGTGGTGGCCGATACCCTGACCGAGCGCGGCCTGCGCATCGTGTCTGGCCGTACCGAAAGCCACGTCATGCTGGTGGACCTGCGTGCCAAGGGCATCACTGGCAAGGCTGCGGAAGCTGCGCTGGGTGCTGCACACATCACCATCAACAAGAACGCCATTCCTAACGACCCCGAGAAGCCATTCGTGACCAGCGGCATCCGCGTGGGCACGCCTGCCATGACGACCCGTGGTTTCAAGGAAGAAGAAGCCCGCATCACCGCCAACTTGGTGGCTGACGTGCTGGACAACCCCAGCGACGAAGCCACCTTGGCCCGTGTGCGCGAAGAAGTGGCCAAGCTGACAGCCCGCTTCCCCGTCTACAAGTAATCTTTACTTGCCATGAAGTGCCCCTTTTGCAGCCACACGGACACCCAGGTTGTGGAAACCCGCGTGGCCGAAGAAGGGGCTTTCATTCGCCGCCGCAGGCAGTGCCTGGCGTGCGCCAAGCGCTTTACCACCTATGAACGCCCCGATGTGAGCTTTCCCACGGTGGTCAAAAAAGACGGCCGCCGTATTGAGTTCAGCCACGACAAGTTGCTGGCCTCCTTCACACTGGCCTTGCGCAAGCGCCCCGTGGCTTCTGCCGAAGTAGACAGTGCCATTGAGCATGTGGAAGAACAGTTGCTGAGCGCCGGCGTGCGCGAAGTGCCTTCCAGCCGCATCGGCGAGTTGGTGATGCATGAGCTGCGCAAGCTCGACAAGGTGGCCTACATTCGCTATGCCAGCGTCTACCGCAGCTTTGAAGACATTGACGACTTCAAGCACTTGGTGGACGAAGTACGTACCTAGGCCCAGCCAGACGCTGTGTTTGCAGCAAAAAAAAAAGACCGCACAGGCGGTCTTTTTTTGTGGTGACTGCTTAAAACAGGAGCTGCTTGCGCTTTATATTCATAGATTTCAGATAGCTTTCTATCTGAAATCCATAATTCACCTGCGCTAACAGCTCCTTTTTATGCAGCAGATGCGGAAATAGGTGCCACATCCTGGTGCACATCGCCGCACTGCGCGCGGTGGCGCAAGGCATGGTCCATCACCACCAAGGCCAGCAAGGCCTCGGCAATTGGCGCAGCGCGAATGCCCACGCAGGGGTCGTGGCGGCCCTTGGTGATGACTTCGGTGCTGGCGCCGTGCACATCAATCGATTCGCGCGGGCTCAAGATGGAGCTGGTGGGTTTGATGGCAATGCTCACCTCCAGGTCTTGCCCAGTGCTGATGCCACCCAGAATGCCCCCCGCGTTGTTGCTGCGAAAGCCCTCGGGGCTCATCGAATCCCCATGCACCGTGCCGCGCTGCGCCACGCTAGCAAAGCCCGCCCCAATCTCCACGCCCTTGACCGCGTTCAAGCCCATCATGGCGTAGGCGATGTCGGCGTCGAGCTTGTCATACAGCGGCTGGCCCAAACCCACCGGCATGCCCGTGGCTTGCACGCGAATGCGCGCGCCACAGCTGTCACCGGCCTTGCGCAGCGCATCCATATAGTCTTCCAGCTGCTGCACATCGGCCACGGGGGCAAAAAACGGGTTGTGCGGCACATGGGCCCAGTCTTCAAAGCCAATGAGCAGCTCACCCAACTGCATCATGCAGGCGCGAAATTCGGTACCAAACTTTTCGTTGAGCCATTTCTTGGCCACCGCACCGGCAGCAACCGTGGGCGCCGTCAAGCGCGCTGAAGAGCGGCCACCACCGCGTGGATCACGCACACCATATTTGTGCCAGTACGCATAGTCGGCATGGCCGGGGCGAAAGCTTTGCGCAATGTTGGCGTAGTCCTTGCTGCGCTGGTCGGTGTTGCGAATCAGCAGTCCGATGGGCGTACCCGTCGTCACGCCCTCGTACACGCCAGAGAGAATTTCCACTTGGTCAGGCTCCTGTCGCTGCGTCACATGGCGGCTGGTGCCCGGGCGGCGGCGATCCAGATCGCGCTGAATATCCTCTGCCGTCAGCGACATGCCGGGGGGGCAGCCGTCAATAACGCAGCCAATTGCAGGGCCGTGGGATTCACCAAAATTGGTGACGGTGAAAATGGTTCCGAAGGTATTGCCGCTCATAGTGCGCAAGATTATGCCCGCGCGATGCTTGAACACCTTGGCGGGCTTCTGACAGCTTGTTACTATTTGCGAAAATTTTCAAGAAAGCCGCTTGATGACACACTTGACGCCGGCCCAACCAACTCCGGACTGGTTACAAGCGCTGCACAGCAGCGATAGTGCGTGGATCATTACGGATGACGATTTGAATGTCATCCACATCAACGAAGGGTTAACACGTCTGCTGGGCTACCGACTGGAAGACCTGCAAGGCAAGCGCCCGCTGGAAACCCTGATCCATGCATGGCCTGAGCTGGCCGCCCATATCCGCGAGCAGCTCATGCTCAGCGGTGCCTATCACGGCGAACTGCAACTGCAACGCCTGGATGGATCGCAGGTGTGGATGGCTGCCACGGTCAATACCCTCACCCGCACGCCCCCACCAGCTACGGGTACCACTGCCAAAGTCATCGTGTTTACCGATATTGGCTTTACCAAGCGTTTTGAAGCATTGCAGCGGCAAATGCTGGAAGACGTGGTCATGGAAAAGCCTTTGCCCGATTTGCTCCAGGACATGTGCGTGGCCTTGGAAGAAATTGCCCCGCATGTCCGCGTGAGCGTCATGTCGGTCGATGCGAACGGCATCATGAACCCGCTGGCAGCGCCCAGCATGCCTGCGCACATTGTGGATTTGATGCGCGGCGTGCGCATGGGAGCCGAGGTGGGTGCCTGCGGCGTGGCAGCATTCACCGGCAACGAGGTCATTGCGCACGACATTGCACAAGACCCCAACTGGTGCGGCGCAGCGCCTATCTTTGTCGATGCGGGGCTACGCGCCTGCTGGTCCAGCCCCATCAAAAACCATGAGGGACAGGTGGTGGGCACGCTGGCGCTGTACTTTGACAGCGAGCGCACCCCCAACAAGCTGCACCGCCAACTGGTGCTGGCCTGCCTGCACTTGTGCGCGATTGCCATGGAGCGCGATGCCAACAAGCACCGCATTCGCCAACTGGCCTACTACGACACCCTCACGCATTTACCCAACCGCACCATGTTCAATGAGTGTGCCGAGCAAACGCTGCACAGCATGCGGGGGCAAACTGGCTTGCTATTCTTTCTGGATCTGGACCGCTTCAAGCTGTGGAATGACAGCCTGGGCCACTCCGCAGGCGATGCCTTGCTGTGCGAGATTGCGCTGCGCCTGGGCAAATGCACGCGCCCGGAAGATGTCGTCGGGCGGCTGTCCAGCGATGAGTTTGCCGTGCTGATGCCCCAGTGCAGCTCCGCACAAATTCCCGAGCTGGCCCAGCGCATGCTGGATGCGATTGCCGAGCCTTTCAGCATCAACGGGGTCATGACCATCCCCAATGCCTGCATTGGCGTGTGCAGCTACCCCGAAGACGGCACCGACATCGAAACCTTGCTGCGCCGTGCTGACCAAGCCATGTACGCTGCCAAAAGCCAAGGCTGCCAGCTGTGGGAGATTTACCAGCCCGAGATGAGCAAGGTCAGCCAAGAGCGCGCCAAGATGGAGCGTGAACTCCGCAAAGCCTTGGCAGAAGGCGCACTGCAGTTGCACTTTCAGCCTCAGGTGTTCAGCCATGCCCCCGAGCAGCTGTATGGCGTGGAGGCGCTCTCACGCTGGCACCACCCGGAGTGGGGCTGGATCGCCCCGCCGCGCTTCATTGCCGTGGCAGAAGACGCCGGCTTGATCCACCAGCTCACCACATGGCTGATCAATGCCGCCTGCACGCAGCTGGCCACTTGGCGCAGCCAAGGCTTGTCGATTCCGCATATTGCGGTGAATTTGTCCACCAACAACTTCCACGACCCCGAATTTGCCCAGCAGGT
>JAFAGF010000284.1 GCA_023422975.1 Pseudomonadota bacterium | reverse complement strand
GGGCATTCACCAAGATCACCTCCAGCGGGGTGTCTTGGAAGACGCGGTTGAACTGCTCGGGCGCAACAAAGCGCACGGTCAGCAAAACGGCGTGAATGGCAATCGACACCCCCAAGGTGAGGGTGAGTGTGGACATGGAGCGGAACGCGGCAGGAAGTTTCACGGGTTGGAATTATCAGCGCTGGTGCTATCGGCTTCGTGGACATCCACTGCAATGGCGATGGGGCCGGCCACGTCGTCCTCTTCGTCGTCTGCAGCATCGTCCAGCGGAGCATCATCGCTGGCATCGTTGGGATCGTCCAGCCGCTCGGTCACGGTGCCGCGAATATCCAACGTGATTTCGTCAATATCTCCCAACTTCACCCGCACGCGGGCACCACGCGGCACCGCTGTGCCTGCCACGCTGATGACCAGCGGCAGCGTGTCGGCGCGCACCAGCACGCCGTTGGGTCCGTTGTCTTTGATGACGGCGCCGTCCAGCTCGGTGATCTGGTTTTGCTCCAGGTACTTCAGCGTCCAGAAACGCTCCATGCCTTGCTGGTAGCCGTTGTAGGCGCTGTAGGCGCCATCAAAGCTGCTGATGATGCCAAACAGCTCGGCATCTTTGGGCTTGAAGGGGGCGGCCAGCGCGGCCGTGGCACCGTGGCGGGCGCAGGCAATGATTTGCCACTGGTTGACCAGATCCACATAGCGGCGCAGCGGCGAGGTGGCCCAGGAGTAGCTTTTCACGCCCATGCCCGCATGCGGCAACGCCTTGGTGGACATGCGCACCTTCACGCCCGGTGCCATGCTGGCCTGGCTGCGGTAGATGCCGGGCACGCCCAGCTCTGCCAGCCAGCCACCCCAGGTGCTGTTGGCCACGATGGCGGCTTCGGCCACGATCAAATCTAGTGGTGCACCACGCTTGCGCGTGGTGATGCTGACGGTTTCGGTACCGTTGGGCTCTTCGCCGTTGTTGCCTTCCAGGCGGAAGGTGTAGTCCGGGCGCGAGAAATTCTCGGGCTTGCCGCGCACCTGCTCGCGGTCGGCCTTGAGTTGCTGTGCCAGACGGTGCAAAAACATCAGCTCGCTGCGGCGCTCTTGCAGCTCGGGCGGTGTGCCTTCCACCTGCATCGAAGGGTTGTGCAGCCATTCTTCGGTGACGATGTGGTCCAGCTTGTCGTGGCGGAAGTTCACGGCCACGGGCACGCGCTCGAGCTTGGTGACCTTGTCCTTGACCTCCAGCGTGACTTCGTCGTACGTCACGTACAGCGACACGGCCGGGTTGGCGCGGCCTTCGTCCAGCGTGTAAATCTGCACGACTTCATCGGGCAGCATGGTGATCTTGTAGCCAGGCATGTACACGGTGGACAGGCGCGAGCGGCCCAGCTTGTCCAGCTCGGAGCCGGGCTCAATCGCCAGACCGGGTGCCGCAATGTGAATGCCCAGGGTGACGGTGCCGGTGCCCAGACCTTGTACCGACAGTGCATCGTCGATTTCCGTGGTCATGGAGTCGTCGATGGAGTAGGCCTGCACCGGTGCCAGTGGCAAGTCCGATGGTGGCTGGGGTGCGGTGACGTCGGGGAAGCGCGTGCCCTTGGGGAAGTTTTCGAACAGAAAACGCTTCCAGTGGAACTGGTAGGCCGAGTCGATGGCGCCTGCGGCTTGCAGCAGCTCCAGTGGGGCTTTTTGTGCGCTGCGGCTGGCCTCGACCACGGCCTTGTACTCGGGCGCGTTCTTGTCCGGCTTGAACAGAATTTTGTACAGCTCGTCGCGGATGGCTTGAGGCGTGACGCCAGCGACCAGCTCTTGTGCCCAGGCATCGATCTGTGCCTGGATTTGCTTTTTCTTTTCGATGGCGGCCAGCGCTTGCTGCAGCACTTCGGCGGGCGCTTTCTTGAAGCGGCCCTTGCCAGCGCGGCGGAAGTAGTGGGGCGCGCCGTACAGCGCAAACAGCATGCCGGCTTGCTCGGTCAGGGGCGCGGACTCGGAGAAGTAGTCGCGCGCTATATCGGCAAAGCCAAATTCTTCTTCGGGGGCGAATTCCCAGGCTAGATCCAGCTCAACGGTGGCGGCAATGGCTTCGGCCTTGGCGATCAGCTCGGCAGGCTCGGGCTTGTCAAACTTGAGCAGGATGTGGGCGGCCTTGACCTTGACGCGCTTGCCAGAGGCCAGCTCGATTTGGGAGGAGGCATCGGCCTCAGACAGGATACGGCCGGCCAAAAACTTACCGGCATCTTCAAACAATGCGTGCATAGGGGGCGATTGTCCCATGCCGCGTATTTCCCCCAGAGCTGTTTGTCTCTGGCGTGCGGCACCGGGTGGTGTGTTTTAAAAATATAGCTGCTGACGCAGGTTAAATAAGGTTTTCAGTATTTAAAGTGCCTGAAAAGCAGGGAAATCAAGCGCTGGCAGCTCTGGTTTTTGAGTACTGATTAAATGCTGATGTTGCGCCGGCTTTAGGGCGTGCCGTGCTCACACCAAATCCAGGAAATCCAGCACGCGCGAAATATGGGTTTCAAAATCGCTGATGGCGTGGTCGCTGCCTTCCAAGATGACGTGCTCGGCCTCGGGGTAGCGCGCCACCATCTGGCGCCAGTCCAGCAGCTCATCGCCTTTGGCAAAAATGCCCAACTGCGGCGCCGGGGCTACATCGGATGCGGCTCTCAGATCACGCAGCTCCTGGATGTACTCACGCCGAAAGAAAAATGCTTCCTCCGGGTTGTGCCAGCTGGTTTGCTCGCCAATGTACTGCTCCAGCGTTTGATCGGGGAACACGGCGGGGTTGAGCAGCACGGCCTTGCATTGCTTGTGCTGGGCCACCCA
>JAFAGF010000281.1 GCA_023422975.1 Pseudomonadota bacterium | reverse complement strand
TGCGAGAGGATGTTCAGCCAAGGGTTGCGGTCAACCATGATCAGTACTGCACTTTCTTTTCAACATAGCGGAACTGGATCACGGTCAGTACAACCACGATACACATGAGGATCACGGACTGGGCTGCCGAGCCGCCGAGGTCCAGCGCCTTGAAGCCGTCCTGGTAGACCTTGTAGACCAGAATCGATGTCGATTGGCCGGGGCCGCCCTGGGTGGCTGCGTCAATGATGCCGAAGGTGTCAAAGAACGCGTAGACGATGTTGATCACCAACAAGAAGAAGGTGGTGGGCGACAGCAGGGGCAGTTGGATGTTCCAGAAACGGCGCCATGGGCCTGCACCATCGATCGAGGCTGCTTCAATCAGCGCCTTGGGGATGGATTGCAAGCCTGCGAGGAAGAACAAGAAGTTGTAGGAAATTTGTTTCCACACCGAAGCAATCACCACCAGCGCCATGGCCTGGTTGTCATTCATCAGGTGGTTCCATTCATAGCCCAGCTTGCCCATGTAATAGGTCACCACCCCGATGGAGGGCGAGAACATGAACACCCACAGCACGCCGGCGATCACCGGGGCAACTGCGTAGGGCACGATCAGCAAGGTCTTGTAGACCATGGCGAAGCGGATGATGCGGTCCGCAAAAATTGCCAGCACCAAGGAAACTGCAATACCGATGCCAGCCACCAGCACTGAGAACAGAGCGGTGCGCTTGAAGGACTCCAAGTAAGTCCCGTCATCGAGCAGGTTGCGGAAATTATCCAGTCCGACCCATTCGGTAGAAAGACCGAAGGCATCTTCCATCTGGAAAGACTGCAAAACGGCTTGGCCGGCAGGCCAGAAGAAGAAAATAGCAATGATCAGCAGCTGGGGCATGATGAGCGCCCAAGGCAGCCATTGCGATCGGAAAAGTACGCGTTTTTCCATGATGGTCACAAAATAAAAAACCGCCGGAGCACAAAAGGCTGCGGAGGAAAGTGAGATGCATCGAGTGGTATTTGCTTAATTCGCGTCAAAACGAACAAAGGCGAAACACTACGTGTAATCGAATGTGCGCGTATTGTGCCTAGCTGGCAGCCGCTGCGGCAAATTCACAGCGGCTACCGTGTAACTCAGAAGGGTATTAGCCCTTCTGATCTCGCGGCTTACTTGCCGCCGTTAGCGCGCTCAAAGCGTGCCAGCAGTTCATCGCCACGCTTGACGATGTTGTCCAGTGCTTGTTTACCGGACTGCTTGCCCGACCACACTTGCTCGAGTTCTTCATCCTCGATGGTACGGATCTGCACGTAGTTACCCAGGCGGATACCGCGCGAGTTGTCGGTCACCTTGCGGATCATCTGGTTCACAGCCACGTCAGTGCCGGGGTTCTTGGCATAGAAGCCCGACTTTTCGGTCAGCTTGAATGCTTCGTTGGTGATTGGCAGATAGCCGGTGCGCTGGTGCGAAGCGGCTTGGATTTCAGGTTGCGACAGGAATTCGAAGAACTTGGCTACGCCCTTGTATTCAGGGGCCTTCTTGCCAGCCATGACCCACAGCGATGCGCCACCGATCACGGTGTTCTGAGGCGCGCCCTTCACATCGTCGTAGTAAGGCAGAGGTGCCAGACCGTAGGCGAACTTGGCGTTCTTGGAGACGTCACCGTAGAAGCCGGACGATGTCTGGATCATGGCGCATTCACCTGCAGTGAACGATGCCTGTGCTGTAGAGCCGCGGCCCTTGTACACAAACTCACCGGCCTTGGCTGCAGCAGCCAGGTTCTCGATGTGCTTGACGTGCAAAGGCGAGTTGATCTTCATGCGGGCCTTGTAGCCTTCCTTGCCCAGACCGTTTTGGTGGGTGGCGAATTCCACGTTGTGCCAGGTGGAGAAGGATTCCAACTGGGTCCAACCTTGCCAGCCCAGTGTCATGGGGCAGTTGTGGCCCGATTCCTTGAGCTTCTTCGCAGCAGCGAACACTTCAGGCCAGGTCTTGGGTGCGACGTCGGCGTTCAGGCCAGCCTTCTTGAAGGCGTCCTTGTTGTAATAGAAAATGGTGGTCGAGCTGTTGAAGGGGAAGCTCAGCATCTGGCCGTTGGGGGCGGTGTAGTAACCAGCCACAGCGGGGATGTAGCCCGCAGGTTCGAACTTGGCGCCGGCGTCTTTCATGACCTTGCCCACAGGCACGGTGGCGCCCTTGGAGGCCATCATGGTGGCGGTGCCCACTTCGAACACTTGCAGAATGTGAGGAGCATTGCCCGAGCGGAATGCAGCAATCGCAGCAGTCATGGACTCGTCATACGCGCCCTTGAAGGTGGGTACAACTTTGTATTCGCTTTGGCTTTCGTTGAATTGCTTGGCCAGATCGTTGACCCATTCGTTGTTCACGGCGGTCATCGAATGCCACCACTGGATCTCAGTAGCCGCATTGGCCGCGCCCATGGTAGTTGCGGCGAGCACCGCAGACAGGGCGATTTGCTTGTATTGCATGGAAAACTCCTCTACGTGTAGAAAACTAGTGCCTTCATCGTATGAACAAATGCGACACTTTTATGACAGTCATTTCCCTGTGTGGCGGGTTATGACTGGCGCACTGCGATATGACCGTGCATGCTAAGGCACGCCGGTCGGCCGATAGCGACAGTGGCGCCATTCTAGAAGCCAAGAAAAATTTGAACGCTAGGATTGACGCGAATTTTTTTCTTTTTTGATGCTTTTTGCGCGCAATTGTGGGTTTTGCGTAGTGGCGAAAAGAGAACAAAACCATAGCGAGAAGTTTTTGGCAATAGTGGCGGCGGGTCTCTTGGGGGTGTGGCTGCAGAGTTCGGGGGCTGGCATAAAATTGACCTCCCCATGACTTAAGGTGCGCCCACAGCGCCCAACCCGGTCTAAATCCATGAATGCACCGATTGCGCAGGCAGCGCTGGTGAACCGCGCTGCCGAACCCGCCCGTCTCCGTGAGATTCCCTATAACTACACCTCGTTTTCCGACAAGGAAATCGTGATTCGTTTACTGGGTGCCTCAGCATGGAGTGTGCTCAACCAATTGCGACAAGAGCGTCAGACAGGACGATCTGCACGCATGCTCTATGAAGTGTTGGGCGATATGTGGGTGGTGCAGCGCAACCCGTATTTGCAAGATGATCTTCTGCACAACCCCGGCCGCCGAAAGATGCTGGTAGAGGCTTTGCAGCACCGCATGGCCGAAGTGCAAAAACGCCGCCTGCCCCAAGACGATGCCCACCGCGACGCGCTGGTCGGCGAGTTGATTGAGGCTGCCAACCGTGCAGTGCGCGAGTTTGACCGCATGTTTGTGGAGGCTGCTGATTTGCGCCAGCGTGTGCGCAAGACACTGGGTAAGCTCACCCACAAAGACAACATCAAGTTTGATGGCCTCTCGCGCGTCAGCCATGTGACCGATGCGACCGACTGGCGCGTGGAATATCCGTTTGTGGTGCTGACCCCCGATACCGAGGCCGAGATGGCGCTGCTGGTCAAGGGTTGTATCGAGCTGGAGCTGACCATCATCCCGCGTGGGGGTGGTACGGGCTATACCGGCGGGGCCATTCCATTGACATGGCGCTCTGTGGTCATCAACACCGAGAAGCTGCAAGCCATTACCGAGGTGGAGCAAGTCACTTTGCCCGGTGTGGACCACGCCGTACCGACCGTGTGGACCGAAGCTGGGGTGGTAACGCAGCGCGTGGCCGATGCGGCAGAGCGCGCTGGCTTCGTGTTTGCGGTGGATCCGACATCGATTGAAGCCTCGTGCATTGGCGGCAACATTGCCATGAATGCGGGCGGTAAAAAGGCTGTGCTCTGGGGGACCGCTTTGGACAACCTGGCCAGCTGGCGCATGGTGACCCCGGATGCCGAGTGGTTGGAAGTGGTGCGTATCGGCCACAACCTGGGCAAGATTCACGACGCGGAAATGGCCAGCTTTGAGCTGCGCTACTTTGCAGCCGACGGCAAGACGCCGCTGCGCACTGAACGTCTGGACATTCCGGGTCAGAAATTCCGCAAGGAAGGCTTGGGCAAGGATGTGACCGACAAATTCCTGTCGGGCCTGCCCG
Source organism: Pseudomonadota bacterium (assembly GCA_023422975.1). Lineage (GTDB taxonomy): Bacteria > Pseudomonadota > Gammaproteobacteria > Burkholderiales > Burkholderiaceae_C > Comamonas. The sequence continues at coordinate 705 of JAFAGF010000281.1, read as the reverse complement.
GTGTGCAAAAAGAAGGCACAGACGGCTTGATCACCAGCGCACGCTGGATCGTGCACCGCATGCCGCAGAACACACGTACCGTGTGCCTGGAGTTCTTTGGTCACGCCAAGGATGCGGTGCCCTCGATTGTGGAAATCAAGGACTACATGTTCGAGGAGCAAAAGCGCTCGGGTGTGTTGCTGGCGGGTCTGGAACATCTGGACGACCGCTACCTGAAGGCTGTGGGCTACGCCACCAAATCCAAAAAGGGCAATGGTGGCCTGCCCAAGATGGTGCTGATTGGTGACATCGTGGGCGATGACGCTGACGAAGTGGCACGCGTGACCAGCGAAGTCGTGCGCATTGCCAACTCGCGCAGCGGTGAAGGCTTTGTGGCCATCAGCGCTGAGGCGCGCAAGAAGTTCTGGCTGGACCGCAAGCGTACGGCTGCGATTTCCAAGCACACCAACGCTTTTAAGATCAATGAAGACGTGGTGATTCCGCTGCCTCGCATGGCGGAGTACACCGACGGTATTGAGCGCATCAATATTGAGCTGAGCCTGCGCAACAAGCTCAAGCTGTGCGATGAGTTGCTGAATTTCTTTGAAAACAGCAACTTGCCCTTGGGTAAGCAAGACTACGCCAAGGACATTCCTTCGGCCGAGCTGCTGGAAGACCGCGTGCACCATGCGGTGGCGCTGGTGCAGGAAGTGCGCGACCAGTGGG
>JAFAGF010000184.1 GCA_023422975.1 Pseudomonadota bacterium | reverse complement strand
CCACCTGCCCGCCCTGCTGCGCCACGGCAGAAGCATCTTCTGCCAGGCGCTTGGCATGCTGCGCAGTGCCAGCGTTTTGCTCGACGGTGGTGTGAAGCTCTTCCATCGCCGCAGCGGTTTCTTCCAGCGAAGCGGCCTGCGCTTCCGTGCGTTGGTACAGCTGACGGCTGCCACCCTCAATCCCTTCGCTAGCACTGGCCACGAGCTGCGCGCTTTCGCGCACATCAGCCACTACCTTGGCCAAGTTCTCCTGCATCTGGCTGAGCTGCGCCATCAGGCTGCTGCTATCCGCTGGGGCCAGAGGGATGTCCATGGCCAAATCGCCGTGCGCCACCGATTTGGCGACCGCCGCAGCTGCCTGCGGCTCTGCCCCCAACGCACGCATCAGGCTGCGGATAATCCAGCCGACCAACCCCAAAGCCACCAAAACGGCCACGATGCTTGCCACCAGCATCTGCAAACGAGCTGCTGCGTAATCCGCTTGGGCCGTCTTCACAGCGCTATCGCCCAGCGCTGCATTTGCTTGGGTAAAAGTGTGCAATGCCTGCAGCAATGCGGCCAACAAAGGACGGCACTCCACATTCATCTGTTCGATCGCAGCGTCTCGTTCGCCACGCTGGGCTTTGTCCACAATGGCCAGCGCCACTAGCCCATAGCGCTGCTCAATGTCTGCAATACGCGCCACCATGGCCCGTGCATCGGCATCTGGGGCTGCCGCCACGGCCTGCTGCAACTGCGCCAACAACTGCTGGGCCGCTGCGTGTGACTGGGTCACGCTGCGCAACTCATGCTGCGCATCCTGTGCGGCAGTCACCAACACCAAATTGCGTGCGGCCACCGCCCGCGCATTGACCGCATCGGCCAAATTGCTGGCAATCCGGCTTTGTGCAGCCACACGCTGGTTGTAGCTGGCGAATGCTTCACTGGTGGCGCGCAGCTCCAGCAAAGACACCGCCGACACCATCAGCACCAAGGCCACCAAGGCACCAAAAGCCAGCACCAGCTGTTTTTTTACCGACCAACGACTGAGGAAAGACATGCTTGCCATCAACTTTCAAAACCTGAATGTAAGAAGCTACAAAGCCGCCGGGGTAGACCACAGCGGCTTTGCACATCAAGGCGAAATCTTGAAGGTTTTTTGCGCAAATGAAGGCAATAGATCGTTAATTCTTTGTTTGAAGGATTGTTTTTGCACTAATTAACAAACTACTCCCTCACCCATTCGCGGGTGCATTTTCATATATCCAATAAATATATAAAAACCATGAAAATAATAATAAATTCACATATTAATCATGCATATCCAGCAATACCTCAAAGAAATTGGCCGCGGCAAAGACGGTGCCCGTGCGCTCACGCGTGCCCAGGCCTTTGAGCTTCTGGGCTGGATACTGGATGGCCACGCCCAGCCTTTGCAAGTGGGTGCGTTTTGCCTGGCCATGCGCATCAAAGGTGAAACCGCACAAGAGATGGCGGGTTTTATGGATGCTGTCCATGCACGCCTGCCCCGCACCGCGCACGCTGCATCGCCCGTCATCGTGCTGCCCAGCTACAACGGTGCGCGCCGCTTGCCCGTGCTGACACCTTTGCTGGCCTTGCTTTTGGTGCGCCAAGGTTTGCCTGTGCTGCTGCATGGCAGCACCACGGAAAGTACGCGGATCACAGCGGCGCAAGTGCTGGAGCAATTGGGCCACCCCGCCGCGCAGGCCTTGCAAACACCGCAGGCTGGCGAGTTGCTACACCTCAGCGCACGCACGCTGCTGCCCGGTCTGGCAGATTTGCTCGATGCCCGCGCCGCCATTGGGCTGCGCAACCCGGCGCACAGTCTGGTCAAACACCTGAACCCGCTGGCCGCCAGCGGTACGCACAGCCTGGTGGTTGGCTGCTACACCCACCCGGAATACAGCATCAGCATGGAGCACACCCATGCAGAGGCTGGCAGCCATGCCTTGCTGTTGCGCGGCATGGAGGGCGAACCGGTCGCAGACCCGCGCCGACAGCCCGCACTGCGCGGCATCATCCAAGGGTGCAAAGTGCTCGAACTTCACGCAGAAACTGGTGCCCTGCCGGTCACGCCAGAGCTGCCCCATGGGCTGGACATGGCCGCCACGATTGCCTGGACACGCGAAGTACTGCAAGGCCAGCGCCCCCTGCCTGCACCGATAGCCACGCAGGTACAAGTCATTTGCGATTTACACCGCCAACTGGCCGCATTGCCGGCCACACAAGGAGCGCAAGCATGAACGCCAGCGCCACACACACCGCAGGCAGCTGCACCTTGGTGGGAGCAGGCCCGGGAGACCCTGAGCTGCTCACCCTCAAAGCGCTCAAAGCCATTCAAAACGCCAGCGTGCTGCTGGTGGACGATCTGGTGTCGCCAGAGATCGTGGGCTTTGCTTCGCCTACCGCACGCATTGTTTATGTCGGCAAGCGCGGAGGCTGCAAAAGCACGCCCCAGGCGTTCATCGAAAAACTGATGGAAGCCGAAGTGCGCAACGGCGAGCGCGTGGTGCGCCTCAAAGGGGGCGACCCTTTTATCTTTGGCCGTGGTGGTGAAGAGGTGGAACACCTGCGCCGCGCAGGCATTGAGGTGCAAGTCATCAATGGCATTACCGCAGGCCTGGCCGGGCTGACCTGCCTGGGGGCCCCACTGACCCACCGCGAGCACGCGCACGGCGTGGTGTTTATCACCGGCCATGCCAAACCCGGTGACAGCGGTACCGACTGGCGCGCCCTGGCCAGCACGGCACATGCCGCCAAACTCACACTGGTGATCTACATGGGGGTTAGTTCGGCCGAGCACATCACCGCAGAGCTGCAAGCTGGCGGTCTGCCCGCCCACACCCCGGCGGCCATCATCCAGCACGCCAGCCTGCCCCAGCAGCGTCACGCCATCACCAGTCTGCAAGATTTGGCACACACGCTGCATACCCAGCACCTGGCCAGCCCCAGCGTGCTGGTGATTGGCGATGTGGTGCAAGGCGTGGCTGCATGGGCCTTGCAGGCCGACACCAGCCCCGCACTGCAAGCCGCCATCTAACAGAACAATGAATATCAATAGCTACCTGCGCTTGATACATAAGCGTCTGCAGCCATTTTTATTGATTATTTATTGAGATTGACTGCAAAAACAAAGGCTGCAACGTCCACCACCGTTGCAGCCTTTGCCATGTGCGCAGCGCAACCAAGCCCTGCGCACATGTTCGCTCGCTGTCCGCTTTAAGAGCCGATCACGCCACCGTCATCCTTGGTAATCACCACCGTGGCAGAGCGTGGAATGCTGTTGCCACCTGCGGGCCAGTGGCTGTCGCCGTCTTCGCCGGGGTGCTGGATGTTGACAAACATGGTTTTGTAGTCGGGCGTAAAGGTAATGCCCGTGACCTCGCATTCCTTGGGGCCCACGAAGAAGCGGCGAATTTCTTGGGTCACCGGATCGGCACACAGCATCTGGTTATTGCCTTGACCGGCGTAGTCACCCTTGTTGCTGTACTTGCCGTCGGTCTGAATCCACAGGCGGCCCTCTGCGTCAAATGCCAGTCCATCCGGGCTGTTGAAGGTATTGTCTGCTGTGATGTTGGCCGAACCTGACATCAGGTTCTTGCGGTCGGTGTGTACCATGGGGTTGCCCGCCAGCACAAAAATGTCCCACTCAAATTGGGTTGCAGCTGCATCGCCACCGGCTTCGCGCCAGCGCACAATTTGGCCGTACACATTCTTGGGACGGGGGTTGGCCTCATCGGCCACCGTGCGGCTGGTGTTGTTGGTCAGCGTGACATACACCTCACCCGTCTTGGGGTGCACACTCACCCATTCCGGGCGATCCATTTTGGTAGCACCTACCACGTCACCGGCCATGCGTGCATGCACCAGCACCGCCGCCTGATTGACAAACTGTGCATCCGTATGGAGCTTGCCGTTGCGCTGCTTGTCCAGCAACAGCCATTCACCGGTTCCCGCAAAGTCACCCGTGGCCTTGCCTGCATCGAAACGCGCGACATAGAGGTCGCCCTCGTTCAGCAAGTGGCTGGTCTTGCCGCCCGGCACATATTTATGCTTGGAGACAAATTTGTAGATGTAGTCATTGGCCTGGTCATCCCCCATGTAGACCACAGGACGGCCATCCTTGGTCAGCGCAAACGCCGCGTTCTCATGCTTGAAGCGGCCCAGCGCCGTCCGCTTTTGCGGAATGCTGCCGGGGTTGAAGGGGTCAATTTCCACAATCCAGCCAAAGCGGTTGGACTCATTGGGCTCTTTCACATAGTCAAAGCGTGCTTCGTGCTTTTCCCACTGGAACAAGCTGGCCTTGGCCGAGATGCCATAACGCTTTTGCGCCGCGTTGCGGCGGTCTTCACCCGCGCTGTTGCCAAAGTAGTTATTGAAATTTTCTTCACACGCCAGGTAAGTGCCCCAGGGGGTAAAACCATTGCCGCAGTTGTTGAACGTACCCTGTGCACGGCGACCCGAAGCATCACCCTTGGTCTGCAACAGTGCATCGCCCGCAGCAGGGCCGGTCATCTCCATCGCAGAAAACGCGGTGATGCGGCGGTTGTACACGCTGCCCTTGACGATGTCCCACAGCCCCTTGGCATTCTTTTGAATGTGGATGACCGAGACACCATGCGCATTCATGGATTTGTGTACATGGTCTTTGTTCCACTTTTTCTGAGCATCCGCCCCCTTGCTGCCAAACAGCCAGGTGTAGACACCGGTTTTCTCATCCACAGTGCAGTACTCGTGGTTCATCACCAGCAAACCCTCATGGTTCTTACCATCGATGGGGAAGAAGTGGATACCGTCATGGTTGTCACCCACTTGCAAGGCCTGCGCCGCAGCATCTTCGCTGCCATCGCCCTTGAAGGCTGAGGCGCCATCCACCAACGGCGTGCCCCAGGGTGCCAGCACATTGGCGCTATAGCCAGGAGCTACCTGCACCGTATCTGCCGTAGAAATCGGAATGGCCTTGAACCCCATCAAAGGCTTGCCGGAATTGCCGCCCGAGGTGGCACACCCCGCCAAACCTCCACCCATGCCCAGGAACATGGCCGCCGTCAAACCTGTACCGCTGCGCAAAAAACCACGGCGTGACACAGCACTGACCACCACGGTCTGAAACTCTGGATTGCTACTCAGATTGGTTGGCAGGTCTTCGCTGTCCAAAGCAACAGTCTGGCTATTCATCATGGGTTGGCTTTCTTCAAATAAAAGATCAATGCGTGCGCAGTGTCCGCAAGCTCCATGACAGGCCCATGAAAAAATCGTGTCATTTGCATGACGCTCTGCACACCATACCCCAGCAACTCACGCAACCATTACCTGAACTTTGCGCTGTCCACGAAACTGCCATGCAGTTTGAAAAAATGAAAAAATCTGTATCGCTGGCATTCACCCAATAAGCCGGCACACACCTACAACGGGATGCACTTTCATGCGCGTTAAAGATCTCAAAATTGGCACCAAACTGGGCTGCGCCTTTGCGCTGCTTCTGGTTCTCACCCTCGGCCTGGGCGGCATTGCCTTGGCACAACTCGAACGCATGCACATTGCCATGCAAACCTTGGGCAACAGCGCCCTGCCCAGCGTGGCAGAAGCGGGCAACATCCGCTCGCAATGGAACCGCTTCCGGCGGCTGGAGAGCCATTTGCTGCCCGCGCAAACCAGCAGCACCGCACAAGCACTGGTGCAGCAAGCACAAGGGGTGTTGAGCGCTATTGCGCAGTCTGAAAAAAATTACGAAGCACTGCCCCACTCTGCCCAAGAGCAACAGCTCATGCGCAGCTATTTGCAGCACCGTGACACCTACCTGGGCATGCACCGCAAGTTTGTACAAGCCGCTATGGACTTGCACCAAAACAGCGTCAGCGATGACGCCAGCTTGCAACAGCTGCAGCGCCTCTATACCGAAGAAGCCGAACCCAGCTTTGCCGCGCTGGCAGAAACCGTGGGCAAGCTCGCAGCCATGACCCAAAGCGATGCCCATGCACTGAGCCTGCAAGGTGACGCCGTGCGCAGCTCTGCACAGTGGTGGGTCATCGCGGGCATGGGCATCAGTGCGCTGCTGTCCGCCTTGTTTGCCGTGCTGGTTACCCGCTCTGTGGCACGCCCTGCGCAGCAAGCCGTACAAGCGGCCAGCCAGATTGCCAATGGCGACCTGACCCACGCCATTCCACCCGCAGGCCAAGATGAAATGGGGCTGCTGATGGCCGCACTGGAGCAAATGCGCAGCAATCTCGACAGCGTCGTGCAGCATGTGCGCCACAACGCCGAGTCTGTCGCCATTGCCAGCGAAGAAATCTCCAGCGGCACCACCGACTTGTCATCCCGCACCGAAGAGCAAGCCAGTGCGTTGCAGCAGACGGCTGCGTCGATGGAGCAGTTATCGTCCACCGTGCGCCAAAACGCGGACAGCGCCTTGCAAGCCAACCAGCTGGCGCTGGGTGCGTCGCAAGTGGCCGCGCAAGGGGGTGAAGTCGTCGGTGAAGTGGTGAGCAATATGCGCGGCATCACAGAAAGCAGCCGCAAGATTGCCGACATCATCGGCGTGATTGACTCCATCGCCTTTCAGACCAATATCTTGGCGCTGAACGCGGCCGTGGAAGCCGCCCGCGCCGGTGAGCAAGGCCGTGGCTTTGCCGTGGTGGCTGGCGAAGTGCGCACCTTGGCACAGCGCAGTGCAGAGGCCGCCAAAGAAATCAAGCTGCTGATCAACAACAGCGTAGACAGCATCACCGCAGGCACTGCCTTGGTGGACCGTGCAGGCCACACCATGACGGAAGTGGTCAGCTCCATCCGCCGCGTAACCGACCTGGTGGGCGAAATCAGCGCAGCCAGCAATGAGCAAAGCCAGGGCGTCAGCCAAATCGGTGAAGCCATTACGCAAATGGACACCACCACCCAGCAAAA
>JAFAGF010000171.1 GCA_023422975.1 Pseudomonadota bacterium | reverse complement strand
TGGTTGGCAGGGCGTTTTCGTGACGTAGCCTCAGCCCTTGCTTTACTTGGACGGTGCAGGGCTGGCCGCAGCAGGCGGCTGGCTGGCAGTGGGCGCGCTGCTGGGTTGGTTGGTTGCAGCTGCCTTGCTGGCCTTGGGCTGCAAAACGGTACGCACCACGCGGCTGCCTTGGTGGGGGTTGGGGAAGTCACTGAGCGCAGCGTCGAACAATATGTCCCAGATCACGTTGTCATCCATCCAGACCTCATCGTAGGAGGCCGATGTTTCATAGACGATCTTCTGGCTTTGCTGATCGCGCAGCACCAGTTTGACACCGCGGTAGTACACCATGGGTGGGGTATCCATCCAGTGCATCCCCATGCCCATATACGGCCCGCCCCAGCCCATGCCAAAACCGAAGCGCGGGCCGTAGAACCAGTCGTCATACGCGGGGTGGTAGGCGCGGCCTTGGCTGGCATTGGCCCCCACTTGCACGACCAAGCGGGCCAGATCCGGGCGCGGATCGCGGGTCAGGCCCACGCGTTGCAGGGCTTTTTCGGCAGCGGCTTCAATTTTGGCAAAGCTTTGCTGCTGGCTTTGGGAGGGCAGCAGCTCCATGCGGTAGGTGGCAGGCAAGGTGATGCCTGTCATGCTGGAGTAGCTTTGTACGTTGGAAGTGATTTCGCGAGGGCCGCTGGCGCAGCCTGCAAGCAAGGCAGCCGCTGCAAGCAGTGCGGCATAAGCCCAGCGGCGGGTATTCAGGATGTTGTTCATGGGAGGTGCTCCTCGTTCATGGTTGGTCTTTGCCTAACCGTCAGAGCAACGATACACCGAGCAAGTTCCTGTTGCATGCAGGCAGCGTGCGCGCAGCAGGGTTTTGCATGTAAAAAAGCCCCGTCAGACGGGGCTTTGAACGTAAGGGGGGCTCTGTGTGCAGCAGCGATTTAACCGATTTGCACCACTTGCACGCCACCGGGCAGGGTGGGGGCGGTGGGCAGCTCTTCGTGGTCAAAGGCCATGTCGCCATTCGGGTCGGCAATGCCGGTAGCCTTAGCGTCCTTGAAGTTGTGCAGCTCGGGGTCCATCATGTGCGTGGTCACGATGTTGCCCATGGCGCGGAACATGCTCTCGATACGGCCGGGGAATTTCTTGTCCCACTCGCGCAGCATGTCACCCACGGCCACGCGCTGCAAGCCGTCCTGGCTGCCGCACAGGTTGCAAGGAATGATGGGGAAGTTGTTGTACTGCGCCCAGCGTGCGGTGTCCTTCTCGGGCACATAGCACAGGGGGCGAATCACCACGTGCTTGCCGTCGTCCGACACCAGCTTGGGCGGCATGCCCTTCATGCGGCCGCCGTAGAACATATTCAGCATCAGCGTTTGCACAATGTCATCGCGGTGGTGGCCCAGCGCCACCTTGGTGCAGCCCAGACGGTCTGCCACCGAGTACAAAATGGCACGGCGCAGGCGCGAGCACAGGCCGCAGGTGGTCTTGCCCTCAGGAATCACGCGCTTGACGACCGAGTAGGTGTCTTGCGTTTCGATGTGGTAGTCCACGCCGATGCTTTGGAAGTACTCGGGCAGGATGTGGTCGGGGAAGCCGGGCTGCTTTTGGTCCAGGTTGACGGCCACGATCTCAAACTTCACCGGCGCGCGCTTTTGCAGCTTGCGCAGGATGTCCAGCAGCGTGTAGCTGTCTTTGCCGCCCGACATGCAGACCATGATCTTGTCGCCGTCTTCAATCATGTTGAAGTCCATGACGGCGCGGCCGACTTCGCGGCACAGGCGCTTTTCGAGCTTGATTTGCTCGCGCTCAATCTTGATCTTGCCGGGCTTGGCTTCGCCCTCGGTGGCCGCAATATCTGCAGCGGTGTTGTCGGCAATGGCTTCTTCGGCCATCCAGGGGTTTTCGGTCACAGCATTCATGGGGTTCACCATTGTCCGGTTTCGACGCGAATGGCTACTTCGCAGTCGTCAAAAATCGCTAACTTGGTAATCTTCACACGCACGCCCAGCACGCCGGGCAGGGCCATCAGGTTTTGCGCCAACACACCGGTCAGGCGCTCCAGCAGGTCGGTGTGACCGTTGGTGCACGTGGCGATGATGGCGTTGCGCGCCAGCCGGTAGTCCAGCACCTGGGCAATGTCATCGCTGGCGGGCAGCAGGGGCTGCACGCCCATATTCAGCTCGGCATCGACCTGAATGGGCTGCGCGGCCTCACGCTCGAAGTCAAGAATGCCCAGGCGCGCGTTCAAGCGCAGCCCGGAGAGCGAAATCGTGCGTTGGCCGGTGGTAACCGTTGACATAGTGGGTGCCCAGAGCGCCGCCTGCAGGCCTGCATCTTCTGGCAATTTGCGTATCAATCTTTGTGGGAGGGCGCCGTCAACAACCCCCGGCCTATCGCGGCTTGCGCCGGTTTGCCGCGCAGCGTGCTCCGCTGGGGTGACAATGCAGGGGTCATGACAGAACCCACAATTTTAACGAACGCATTGCGTTTGCATATCGACAAGGCCATTGCCCAAGCGGGTGGATGGGTAGGCTTTGACCAATTCATGGCCATGGCCCTGTATACGCCAGGGCTGGGTTACTACGCCAATGACACGGCCAAGTTTGGGGCCATGCCTGATTCCGGCAGCGATTTTGTGACCGCGCCTGAGCTGTCCCCCGCCTTTGGCCAACTGCTGGCCGCGCAGGTGGCTGAAGCCTTGGCCAAGACGGGAACGCAGGAAGTGTGGGAGTTTGGCGCAGGCACCGGTGCGCTGGCCTTGCAAGTGCTGGACGAGTTGCAGCGCTTGGGTGTGGAGGTGGTGCGTTACACCATCGTGGACTTGTCAGGCACGCTGCGCGAACGCCAGCAAGCACGCTTGGCGGTGCACGCGCCCAAGGTGGTGTGGGCCAATGAACTGCCTGCGCAAATGCACGGCGTGGTGATTGGTAACGAGGTGCTGGATGCCATGCCCGTGCACATCATCGCCCGCGTGAACGGCGAGTGGTTTGAGCGCGGCATTGCTGTGGAAGGCGGTCAGCTGGTGTGGGCCAACCGCCCCACCGAGCTGCGCCCGCCGCTGGAGGTGGATGGCGAGCACGACTACGAAACCGAGATTCACCCGCAGGGCGAGGCGTTCATTCGCACGCTGGGCGAACGGTTGGATCGTGGCGCAGCATTTTTTATCGACTATGGCTTCGGGGAAGGCGAGTACTACCACCCGCAGCGCCACATGGGCACCATGGTCTGCCACTACCAGCACCAGGTGGACAGCAACCCGCTGGACAAGGTGGGCCTCAAAGACATCACCGCCCACGTCAACTTCACCGGCACGGCCGTGGCCGCGCAGGATGCGGGAATGGATGTGCTGGGCTACACCACGCAGGCGCACTTTCTCATCAACTGCGGTTTGCAAGCCAAGCTGGATGCCATGGGGCCCACCGAGCGCCCCAGTGCCATGAAGCTGATGATGGAGCACGAAATGGGCGAGCTGTTCAAAGTGATCGGTCTTGCCAAGGGTGTGGAGCCTTGGGATGCCATGGGCTTTGTGCAGGGCGACCGCACGCACCGCCTGTAACCTCTCTGCCCAGAAAGCTGAACACCCATGATCCGCTGGATGCTCTTGATTTTTATCGTGCTGGTGCTGGTCAACAGCACCACAGGCATCCTGCGCAAAGTGGGGTTGGGGCGGCTGCCGGGTGACTTTACTTTTCGCCTGCTGGGGCGTGAGGTGTTCATTCCGTTTGCCAGCGCGGTGTTGGTGACGGTGCTGTTGTTCAGCGCAATCAAGCTGGTGGCTTGGCTGTTTTAGTTTGCAAAAAAAGAGCTGCTAGCGCTTGCTGCATAAGCGTTAAAGGCATGTTTGGCGTATATCTTGCAGCGTAAGGTGGCGGTGGATGGCAGGCTTGCAAAACCGTGCGATGCCACCATGTGCAGGTTTTGAGAATGCCTTGGAGCCTGTCATGACTGTTTTGGACCCCTTGCACATCGTGTGCCCCCATTGCCACAAAACCAACCGTGTGGCGCAGGCAGATATGGACAACGCCCCCAACTGCGGCAGCTGCCACCAAACCTTGTTCACGGGCGAGCCCGTACAACTGGATGCAGAGAGTTTTGCCAAGCATGTCGGCCGCAGCCATATCCCCGTGGTGGTGGATTTTTGGGCACCATGGTGCGGCCCTTGCCGCATGATGGCTCCGGCTTTTGCGCAGGCGGCGCAGCAGCTGTCGCCCCATGTGCGCTTGGCCAAGCTGGATACCGAAGCCCACTCCCAGGCTGCCGCGCCCTACGGCATTCGCAGCATTCCCACCATGATTGTGTTTGCAGATGGCAAGGAAGTAGCCCGCATTTCTGGTGCCTTGCCTGCGGGCGAGATTGTGCGCTGGGTGCAGTCGGTGGTCTGAGGTAAGTTTTCAATGAAATTGTGAGCTGCTAGCTGCTTATGCAGCCTGCATTTGCAGTGCATTTAATGCATGAGATAGCGCTGTGATGTCCGCCGGTGTGGTGTGCCACGCCACCGAGGCGCGCACGACGGCGTCCAGCCCCCGGGCTTGCATGTCCAGCGGCGTAAAGCCCATGCTGCTGGTTGCCACCTGAATGCCCTGCTGCAGCAAGGCGTGCTGCACCTGCGCTGGGGTCCAGCCTTGCACGGTGAAGGCCACAATCCCGCAACTGTCGGGCGTAGAAGGCAGGTTGTGCAGGGTAATGCCGGGCACCGCAGTCAAGGCAGCGCGCAGTTGGCGGCCACGTTCGGCAATCGTGGCAAAGCGCTTTGGCCAGCCCTGGTGGGCAGCCTCTTCCAGCGCCGCGAGCCAGCCCAGTTTGAGAGCGACCGAGGATTCTGACTGCTCCAGCATGCGTGCATCGGCACGCAATACGGGCTCCGCAGGGGTGATGGGGCAGGACACGTGATCCACCACCATGGGGTGCAGCCGCGTGGCAAAGCCGGGCTTGAGATAGACCAAGCCTGTTCCGCGCGGGCCGCACAGCCATTTGCGGCCGGGGGCGGTGAGCGCATCACAGTGCAGTGCCTGTACATCGACGGGGATGTGGCCCAGCGCCTGTGCCGCATTTACGAGGTAGGTGATGCCGTGGCGGGCGCACAGCTGACCCAGCGCCTGCGCGTCGTACACCGTCGCGCCATTGGCAGGTACCCAGGTCAGTGCAATCAGTTTGACGCGCGCATCCAGCAAGGCCTCCAACGCAGGCAGATCCAGTGCGCCATCGGGTGTGCATGGCAGGGTCTCCACCACACAGCCGGTGCGGGCCTGCAATTGCAGCAGCATGGCGTAGTTGCCACCCCATTCGCCGGGGGCAATCAGTACGCGATCACCGGGCTGCAAGGCAATGGCCCCTGCAACCGCGCACCAGCCATGCGTGTTGCCGGTGGTCAATGCAATATCTGCCGCTTGGCAGTGCAGCAGACCGGCCAGTTGGGCGTACAGCGCTTGCAACTGGGGCTGTGCCTGCTGGGCGGCAATGTAAGGGCCCGCGTGTTGCTCTCGCTGCAAGTGCGTGTGGATGGCGTGCAAAGCGCTGTCGGGCATGAGGCCCGCCGCCGCTTGGTTGAAATAGTGCATGGCGCAAGAGCTGCAAAATTTGCAAAAGGCAAACAGGCTTTGATCGTAGCGCAGGCTTGGGATGCTTCAGGCGGTTGCCAAGCCATCTCCTGGATGCATACTGGTTTCACCCTCTACCAGCAGGCGGTTGCGGCCAGATTTTTTGGCCTGGTACATCAGCGCGTCGGCACGCGCCAGCGATTGTTCCAAGTGCTCCTGTGCTTGTAGCAACACCATGCCAAAGCTGGCCGTCACTTGCAGCTGGGGCACCTGCGCGGACCAGTGTGTCTGAGACATCTGGGTCTGGATGCGCGCAATCAGTTTTTTTGCATGCTCAATGGGGGTGTGCTTGAACTCCAATACGAATTCTTCTCCACCCAGCCGGGCCGTGACGTCGGCTTCTCGCACCACGGTTTGTAAAAGTTGACCAAATTGGCGCAGCACATCGTCCCCGACGGCATGGCCGTATTGGTCGTTGATGCATTTGAAATGGTCCAGATCACACAGCACCAGCACATTGAAACCCCGGGTATAGGGCGTGCAGGTGCTGACTTCTTGAAAAGCTCGGCGGTTGAGTAAATTGGTCAATCCATCGTGGTCACGCTCGGCGCGTAACTGCGTCGTAGAGTCTGCGACAGCGCAGGCGATCAGCGCAGCGGTGTAAATGGCGCTGACTGTGAGCAGCGCCATGAGGTTGGCCCAGAGCAGGGGGCCGTCAGAAAGTTGACCGGCTGGCGGGGCGTGGGCATTGAGCAGTCCGATAGAACGTAGCCACATCAGCAACGCCGCCATCGAAAACATGGACACAGCAATCCGATCGGCCATATGGCGCTTGGGCGCTCGCCACAGGCGCAGCAAAACGTGCGACAGCACCATGGCAAGTGCCAGCGCAAGCAGGGCTTTGCGTGCCGCGACGTCAGGGGCTTGCACGGTGTACCAGTAGATGCCAGCCAGCACCAGCAAACCGATGGCCCACAGGGTCGCAGGCTGCACACTGCGGCCCATACGTGTTGTTATCGCATAGGCCGCGTAAATCTCTGCCAGCAGATACAAAATTGCTACGCTGGCATTGAGCAGCAAACCTTGGTCGAGGCCGGTCAGCATTTCTGCAGTGAAGGCCAGTGTCACCGTCGCGTGGCTGATGGCTTGCCACAGCAAATAGCGGTGAGCGCGCAGGAAAAACCAGGTGATGGCACAGACCGAAGCGAGCAGCAGCAGAAAGGCAGGAATCGCGACGGCATGGTAGTGAAAGCTCGTTGCATTCATGGAAACCTCACTGGTGGGTATGGAGGGCGGGGTGCGGGTTTTTGCCTGGAAGCGCTGGCGATGCGGAGGCATGCGCCAACGCTGATCCAGCCTTGGTCAAGGTGTTGTAGACAGGGGGATGTGGCGCCGCCTGCTTAGGGCGTGCGCAAGGCGTTCAACTCGTCGTCGGAAAAGACACGGGAGCGCGTGAGAAAGGCTTTGCCTTCGGGGCCTTCCAGTGACAGCGTGCCGCCGCCGTGGCCGTTGATCACATCAATGATGAGCTGCGTGTGCTTCCAGTATTCAAACTGGGAGGTGCTCATATAAAAGGGCAAGCCGCCAATGTCGCCCAGCTTGACGTCGCCGGGGCCAATGGTCAGCTCTCCTTCGATATAGCAGTTGGCTGCGCTGTTGTCGCAGCAGCCACCCGACTGGTGGAAAAACAAGTGGGGGCCGTATTTGGCCTTGAGCACCTCAATCAGCGCCAAGGTGGCGGGCGTGGCAATGACGCGATCGACCATGGGGTGCTCCTTGCTGAAAAGATAGCTGCTAGCGCTTGATAGATCAGGGTTAGCGGCTATTTTGAGTGATTTTTTAAACGCTTTTAAACGCGATATGGCAGGTTGGAGGAGCGCGCTGCAGGCAAGCACTTTTCTCAAAGCTAGCAGCAGCGCGGCGGTGAGGAGCTGCAACGCAGCATCCGGCGCTCTCCTTCAGTGGCTCAGAAGAACCCGAGCTTGGATTCGGAGTAGCTCACCAGCAGATTCTTGGTCTGCTGGTAGTGGTTGAGCATCATCTTGTGGTTCTCACGCCCTACGCCCGATTCTTTGTAGCCGCCAAACGCCGCGTGCGCGGGGTAGTGGTGGTAGCAGTTGGTCCACACGCGCCCGGCCTTGATGCCGCGGCCCATGCGGTAGGCCACGTTGCCGTTGCGGCTCCACACGCCAGCGCCCAGGCCGTAGAGCGTGTCGTTGGCCAGCTCCAGCGCTTCTTCTTCGGTCTTGAAGGTGGTCACCGCCAGCACGGGGCCGAAGATTTCCTCCTGGAAGATGCGCATCTTGTTGTGGCCCTTGAAGATGGTCGGCTGCACGTAGTAGCCGCCATCGAGTGCCCCGCCCAGTTGGGCTTGTGCACCGCCAATCAGCACTTCGGCCCCTTCTTGCTTGCCCAGATCCAGGTACGAGAGGATCTTGGTCAGTTGTTCCTTGCTGGCCTGTGCACCCATCATGCTGCTGGGGTCCAGCGGGTCAGCATGCTTGATGGCGGCCACGCGTTTGAGCACACGCTCCATGAACTTGTCGTAGATGGATTCGTGAATCAGCGCCCGTGAGGGGCAGGTGCAGACCTCGCCTTGGTTGAAGGCAAACAGCACCAGCCCTTCAATGGCCTTGTCGAGGAAGCCATCGTCCTTGTCCATCACATCGGCAAAGAAGATGTTGGGGGACTTGCCGCCCAGCTCCAGCGTGGCTGGAATCAGGCTGTTGGCGGCTGCCTGCGCAATCACACGGCCCGTGCTGGTCGAGCCAGTAAACGCAATCTTGGCAATGCGCTTGCTTTGCGCGAGGGGCATGCCTGCCTCGCGGCCAAAGCCGTTGACGATGTTCAGCACCCCGGGCGGCAGCAGATCACCAATCAAATTGGCCAGTACCAAAATGCTGATGGGGGTTTGCTCGGCGGGTTTGAGCACCACGCAGTTACCTGCCGCCAGCGCGGGTGCCAGCTTCCACGCCGCCATCAAGATGGGAAAGTTCCACGGAATGATTTGACCCACCACGCCCAGCGGCTCGTGAAAGTGGTAGGCCACGGTGTCATTGTCGATCTGGCTGATGCCGCCTTCCTGCGTGCGAATCGCTCCCGCAAAGTAGCGGAAGTGGTCGGCAGACAGTGGAATGTCGGCCGCCAGCGTTTCGCGAATGGCCTTGCCGTTGTCGATGGTTTCCACATACGCCAGCAGCTCGCGGTTGGCGTCAATGCGGTCGGCAATTTGCAGCAGGATGTTGCTGCGCTCGGTAGGGCTGGTGTTGCCCCAGGCCTGGGCTGCCGCGTGGGCGGCATCCAGTGCTTTTTCAATATCGGCGGCCGTGCCACGTGCGGCCTGGGTGTAGACCTTGCCGGTGATGGGCGTGGTGACATCAAAATACTCCCCCCCGCTGGGAGCGACCCATTGACCACCGATGTAGTGGTTGTACTGTGCGTGGTACGTGTGCAGTGCACCAGGTTGACCGGGAAGCGCGTAAGCCATGGGGAACCTCCAGAACAAGGAAACAGGAAGGGGGGTATGTACGGTATGCCCTACCCGCGCATATTCCGCCTTGTTGTGAAGGCTGCGTTTAGCGGTTTTCCCTTGCTGGAAACCCCGTAGCGTGCTGGCCTACAAGATGGCCAATGCCTGCGCCACGGCCTGTGTACGTGCTGCAGTGACGGCTTCGCCAATCGCTTTGCCTTGCAGGCCTTGCTGGGCGGCGTTTTGCGCAATCGGTGCCGTGTTCACGGCCAGCGCTGCCTCCAGTGCGGCTTGTAGGCGCAAACGCTGGGGGTAGGGCTGCGCTTCCAGGCCCGTGCGGCCGCGGGCGTCGCATTCGCACGCCAGCAATGCTTCAGTAAAGCGCTCAGGTTTGCGGATGGCGTCGCAGCGTTCCAGCAGCCGCATGACGGCGGCGGCGTTCAGCTCGCCGCTGCGGTGGATGTTGCCGTGCTCACGCGCGACCACGTCGGCCAACTCTTTGCAGTCATTGGGCACACGCCAGCGGTCGCACACGGCTTTGAGCAAGCGGGCGCTGCGCTGTTCATGGCCAATGTGGCGTGGCAGCACATCGGTGGGCGTGGTGCCTTTGCCAAAGTCGTGGCACAGGCAGGCAAAGCGCACGGTCAGCGGAGCATTGAGTTGCGAGGCCATGTCCAGCACCAGCATGGCGTGGATGCCGGTGTCCACCTCGGGGTGGTGCTCGGGGCGCTGGGGCACGCCCCACAGGCGGTTCAGCTCGGGAAGGATGACCTGCAAAGCGCCGCAGGCACGCAGCACCTCAAACATGCGCGAGGGCTTGGCCTCCATCAACCCACGGCTGATTTCCTGCCACACGCGCTCGGGCACCAGGTGGTCGGCCTCGCCCGCTTCCACCATCTCACGCATCAGTTGCAGGGTTTCAGGGGCGACGCTGAAGTCGTCAAACCGCGCGGCAAAGCGGGCCACGCGCAGGATGCGTACGGGGTCTTCGCGGAAGGC
Source organism: Pseudomonadota bacterium (assembly GCA_023422975.1). Lineage (GTDB taxonomy): Bacteria > Pseudomonadota > Gammaproteobacteria > Burkholderiales > Burkholderiaceae_C > Comamonas. The sequence continues at coordinate 51 of JAFAGF010000171.1, read as the reverse complement.
ATCGGTCACGTGGCGCAGCAGCTTGGCCTGCAAATCGGCCTGACCGTTATA
>JAFAGF010000090.1 GCA_023422975.1 Pseudomonadota bacterium | reverse complement strand
CAAAACCCGTCAAAGCCAGCAACAGTGCGGCCTGCACCCCGATGTGCCAGCCTGCATTCCAGCCCATCAGCGGAAACAGCAGCGTTACCAGCAGCACGGGCGTCAGCAAGGCCATAAGCCGTTGCGTGAAGCTGGCCCGCTGCAATTTGCCCAGCTGGTTCATCAACCCGTTTTTGCGCACCCGCCCTGCATGCAGGTAGATATTGCCTTGCGTGCCGTTGCTCAGGCTTTCGTACAGCGCACTGGCAGCGCGAATTTCGCCTTCCGTGGGTTTGACGCGCACCGACATGTAGCCGATGGGCTTGCGGCCATCCATGATCGGCGTGACATAGGCGCGCACCCAGTAGTAGCGCCCATCTTTTCGGCGGTTTTTGACCACGCCTGACCACGCGCGGCCATGGCCAATCGTGGCCCACAAATCCTTGAATGCATCGGCAGGCATATCGGGGTGGCGCACGATGTTGTGGGGTTGGCCCATCAACTCGTCCATGCTGAAGCCGCTGACATGCGTGAACGCCGAGTTGCAGTGGGTGATGCGCCCTGCCTGGTCGGTGGTGGACATGAGCAATTCGCTCTCAGGCACCACGAATTCCTCATCGCGCAGGGCTGCCATGGGCGGGGGTGCAATGTTGCGCTGTGCCGGTGTGAACACAGGCTTGGCTGGCGCAGCAGTGTCAGGGGCGCAGGAGGGTGCGCTGCGCTGCGCGGGAACGCTGGTGGGTGCGGCCTTGGGGCGTTCGATGGTGGCGTGCATAGGGCTTCCTAGGTATGAGTCCTTGTGCCTGCGTGGCGGAAATAGCCCCCACGCAAACGGCCTCACATGCTAGGTAGACCCGGTCTAAATGCTATGCCGTTTATCGCCCGCGCCACATGGATCGACGCAGAGTTTGCGTTGCATCAATCCTTGTGCGGGATCACAGCTGTCCCTCGGTGGGCTCGCTCAAGAAGCCACCGCTTTGGTGGGCCCACAGCTTGGCGTAAATGCCGCCCAGCTGCAGCAGTTGCTGGTGACTGCCTTCTTCCACGATATGGCCCTTGTCCATCACGATCAGACGATCCATCGCGGCAATGGTGGACAGCCGGTGGGCAATCGCAATCACGGTCTTGCCTTGCATCAGGCCGTCCAGACTTTGCTGGATGGCGGCTTCGACCTCGCTGTCCAGCGCACTGGTGGCTTCGTCCAGCAGCAAGATGGGGGCGTCTTTGAGCATGACGCGGGCAATCGCCACGCGCTGGCGTTGCCCACCCGAGAGCTTGACGCCGCGTTCACCCACTTGGGCGTCATAGCCGCAGCGGCCATGGCGGTCGGTCAGGCTGTCAATGAAGTCTGCTGCTTGCGCGCGTTCAGCGGCGGCGCGCATTTGCGCTTCGGTGGCATCGGGGCGGCCGTACAAGATGTTCTCGCGCATGCTGCGGTGCAGCAGCGAGGTGTCTTGCGTGACCATGCCAATCGCGCCGCGCAGGCTGTCCTGAGTGACTTGCGTAATGTCTTGCCCATCGATCGTGATGCGCCCGCTTTGGGCTTCGTGAAAGCGCAGCAGCAAGTTCACCAAGGTCGACTTGCCAGCGCCTGAGCGGCCAATCAGGCCAATGCGCTCGCCGGGACAAATGTGCAGGTTCAGGTCGTCAATGACTTTTTTGCCACCATCTTTGTAGCTAAAGCTCAGGTTCTCAAATGCAATCGCACCTTGCGTGACACGCAGCGGCTGGGCGCCCGGTACATCGGTGATGGTGCGTGGCTTGGTCAGGGTGGTAATGCCATCTTGGATGGTGCCCACGTTCTCAAACAAGCCGGTCATCTGCCACATCACCCAATGGGAATAGCCTGCAATGCGCAGTGCCATCGCAATCACGGCTGCGACCACGCCTGCGCCCACTTGGCCTTGGCTCCACAGCCACAGCGCGGTGCCAGAGCTGCTGAGCACCAGCAAGGTGATGAGGGTGTGGTTGCTCAACTCAAACAGGCTGACCAGTCGCATCTGCGCGTAGCCCGTCTTTTTGAAGTCATCCATGGCGCTGCGCGCGTATTCGGCTTCGCGGCGGGTGTGGGCAAACAGCTTGACGGTGGTGATGTTGGTATAGGCATCGGTGACGCGGCCCGTCATCAGCGAACGCGCATCGGCCTGCGCCTTACCCACAGCCCCCAGGCGCGGCACAAAGTACCAGCAAGCTGCGGTGTAGCACAGCAGCCAGATGCCAAAGGGCAGCAGCAGGTAGGCATCAAAACTGCCTGCCAGCAGCAAGATGCTGATGAAGTACACGGCCACGCCCACCAGCACATCCACCACGATAAAAATCACTTCGCGCACGGCCAGTGCGGTTTGCATGATTTTGGTAGTGATGCGCCCGGCAAACTCGTCCGCATAAAACGACATACTTTGCCCCAGCATGAGGCGGTGGAACACCCAGCGCATGCGCATCGGAAAGTTGATGGCCAACACCTGGTGCATGACCATGGTGTGCAGCGCCAGCAGTCCAATGCTGCTTAGCAAAATGGCGGCAATGCCCAGCATGCTGCCGCGTTGCTGCTGCCAAAAATCTGCCACGGGCGTGGTGGCCAGCCAGTCCACAACCTGGCTCATCACGGCAAACAAAAAAGCCTCGTAGATCGACAGTGCCGCACTGGTTAGCGTGAGCAGCACAATCCAGCCGCGCATGCCGCGCGTGCAGGCCCACAGAAATGCCGCAAAACCGGCGGGCGGCTGTTGAGGCTCGGCCGCAGGGTAGGGGGGGATACGGTTTTCAAAAAAGCGAAACAAGATGGCAACTCTCCTTGGCCTAGCGATGGTAGGCCAGTGGCATGCCCTGTGCCCAGCGCGGACAATTGCGGGAGAAAAGCATAGCTGCTGGGGTAGTTTGGCTAAGCGCTAGCAGGTGTTTTGGTGCTGAATCTTGGCAAAGCCAGTACAGCGCGCAGTCCGCCATCCGGGGCATTGTGCAAGAGCAGTTCCCCGTGGTGGCGCCGGGCAATATCACGGGCAATCGACAGTCCCAGCCCTACGCCGCCGTGGTCACGGTGGCGTGAGCCTTCCATGCGCACAAAAGGCTGCATCACTTCCTGCAAAGAGGCTTCCGGCAGGCCGGGGCCATGGTCACGGATGGTGATCGAGACGGTGGTGTCTGTCTGCGTGACATGAATTTCTGCCCCGCCGCCGTACCGCAGGGCATTGCCCACCAGATTGTCGATGCAGCGGCGCAAGGGGCCGGGCTGTGCCTCGATGGGGTCAGCCTGTCCTGTCAGCGGGATGACTGCGCCGCTGAGCGCGTGGTCATCGACCACGCTTTGCAGCAATGCTTGCAGGTGCACACGCACCATTTGTGGCCCCTGGGCCTGGCCGCGCAGGTAGTCCAGCGTGTCGCGGATCATGCTTTCCATCTCGGCAATGTCGTGCTGAATTTCTTGGCT
>JAFAGF010000077.1 GCA_023422975.1 Pseudomonadota bacterium | reverse complement strand
CCCAGCTTCCACTCGGTCTCGGTCCATGCGTAGGACTTTTCAGTGGTCACCACCTTGGCCAGATCCAGACCCTTCATGCTGGGGGCAGCCTTGGCTGCAGCAATCGCTTCGTCGATCTTGGCTTGCGTGACTGTTTCGCCAGCGGCCAGACCAACGATGGCGCCATTTTGCGCACCGTGATCACGCAGCAGTCGTGTCAGTTTGCGAGTGTCGATATTGGCGATAGCAACCGTCTTACCTTCCGTCAGGTAATCGGACAGGGTCTGTGTGCTTCGGAAGTTGCTAGCCAACAAAGGCAGGTTCTTGATGATGAGACCTGCGGCATGGATCTTGTCAGCTTCGACGTCTTCAGGATTGACACCGTAGTTGCCGATGTGCGGATACGTGAGCGTCACGATCTGCTGGCAGTAGCTGGGGTCGGTAAGAATTTCCTGATAGCCGGTCAGCGAAGTGTTGAAAACAACTTCACCAACAGTGGTGCCTTGCGCACCAATCGAGTTGCCAATAAAGACCGTGCCGTCTGCGAGCGCCAAGATGGCGGGTGGGAAGGTTCCCTTGAGAGACAAAAGCACTGGATTCTCCGGTTTTAAGTACGGTTACGCCCAGCGAGAGCCCTCTGCCTAGCGGCACAGGGAATTGGCTTGTCTGCAATGAATGACGGATAAAGCGTCGCTAGGCGTATGGAAAGAATGCTGAAAAGCCTCTCATTATATCCACTTCCTGTTGCTTCAACCACCCACTCCCAGGGATTCCCCCCTTCACACATCAGCCGAGATGACTCACTGCACTTGCATGCAAGCAGATCGCCGCAGCAGCAGCCACATTCAAGGATTCCTCGCCGCCAGGCTGAGCAATGCGCACATGCTGCGCAGCCAGCGCCTCGACTGCCAGACCTACACCCTGCCCCTCATGCCCCATCGCCCATGCACAAGGCCAAGGCAAGCTGGAGTGGTGAATCAAATCACCCCGGTGTGAGCTGGTCACCAGCAGAGGCAGCTGCAATTGCACCAGCACATCAGGCTCCACACCCTCCACCAAATGCAACGCGAAGTGCGCCCCCATTCCTGCGCGCAGCACTTTTTGGCTCCACAGTGCAGCCGTCCCTTTCAAAGCGACGATTTGCTGAAAGCCAAATGCAGAGGCCGAGCGCAAAATAGAGCCCACATTGCCCGCATCTTGCACACGATCCAGCACCACAGTCGCCACACCCGATTGCACTTGCACATCGGCAGTCCAAGGCATGACATAGCCCATGCGCGCTGGAGACTCTAAACCGCTGATATCCGCAAACAATGCATCATCCAAGACAACAACTTTGGTAGCTGCTTGCGCCCATTCGGCGGGCGCTTGAGGCCAAAAAGACTTAGAAAACACCGCCACCTTGGGCTGCAATCCACGGGTCAGCGCAGCACGGCAAAGATGATCCCCTTCAATCCATGCATAGCCCAACTTGCGGTACATGCCACTCTCCCGCGAGAGTCGACGCAATTCTTTGACAAACGCGTTATCGCGCGAACTGATTTCTGTAATGTTCATGCCGTAGCGGCTGCAGTCTGCTGGACTGCAAATTTATGAATAACATGCGTCACCGGCGCAAAACTGCGGCGGTGCTCGGGTGTCGCACCATGCGCGTTCAGCGCCTGCAAATGCGCCGCTGTGCCGTAGCCTTTGTGGGCCGCAAACCCATACTGAGGGTAGCGGTGATCAAAGACTTCACACCAATGATCGCGGTGCACCTTCGCCAAGATAGAGGCTGCTGAAATAGCTTGCACCAAGGCATCTCCCTTCACAATCGCTTCCGCTTGGACATCGAGCAAGGGAATTCGGTTGCCATCTACCTGCACCAAGGCAGGCTTGAGGCGCAAGCCATTCACCGCTCGCTGCATCGCCAGCATCGTGGCTTGCAAAATATTGAGGCGATCAATTTCCTCCACCGACGCCTCTGCAATACAAAAGCACAGGGCCTTGGCACGAATCTCATCAAACAGCTTCTCGCGGCGCAAGGCCGTGAGTTTTTTGGAGTCTGCCAAGCCCGCCACGGGATTCAGATCATCCAAAATCACGGCAGCAGCCACCACCGGTCCAGCCAGCGGGCCGCGCCCTGCCTCATCAACACCCGCCACCAAACCTGGCGCATGCCACTGCAAGCAGCTTTGCTCAGATGGAAAGGACTTTTTGGATGGCATGGGCAGACAAGGTCGGTGTATCTCTGCACAACGCTTGGTGCAAAGCGGTAAATCGCTGGTTCACGGCACTAATTTTGGAGCGAGCATGGTCACTACCATCCAGCCACTGTGACACCGCGTCAGCCAAAGCGCGCGGAGTTGCCAGGTTTTGCAGCAGCTCTGGCACCACAAAATCAGAGCACAAAATATTGGGCAAACCCACCCACGGCTGCAATTGCTTACGCTGCATGAGTTTGTAACTCCAAGGGTGCATGTTGTAGGAGACGACCATCGGGCGCTTAAACAATGCTGCCTCCAAAGTCGCCGTACCACTGGCAATCAGCGTGCAGTCACATGCAGCCAGCACATCGTGTGACTGCCCCCTCACAATCTGCAACCAGTTTGCAACACCAAGCTCATGACTCAATGCCACCAGCTTGTCATGCAACGCCGGCACCGCTGGCAGCACCACTTGCAAGTCTGGCCACTCCTGCTTGAGAAGTGCGGCTGCTTGCATAAAAGGCTTGGCAATATATTGCACCTCTGCCCGGCGGCTCCCTGGCAGCAATGCCAACACCGGCGCATCGGCATGCAAACCCAAACGCACCCGCGCCGCAGCACGATCAGGCTCCATCGGTATGACCTGCGCCAAAGGATGACCTACGTACGTTGCTGCAATATCGTGCTTGGCCAACAAGTCAGGTTCAAAAGGAAAGAGACACAGCACATGGTCTGCAGCAGCGCGAATTTTGTGTACACGCTCAGGACGCCAAGCCCAAATCGAAGGGCACACGAAATGCACCGTCTTGACCCCAGCGGCGCGCAAGTCCTGCTCCAACCCCAAATTGAAGTCAGGAGCATCAACCCCCACAAAGACATCCGGTCGATCTTGCAAAAGCTTGCTGCGCAGCTGCCTGCGAATTGACAAAATGTCCCACAAGCGCATCAGCACCTCAACGCTGTAACCATGCACGGCCAAGCGCTCGCTGGGCCACAGCGCGTCAAAGCCGCGCTGCTGCATATGAGAGCCACCGATTCCATAGCTTTGCACCTGCGGCCATTGCTGGCGCATACCATCCAAAAGCAAACCGGCGAGCAAGTCTCCTGACGTCTCGCCGGCCACCATGGCAACACGTGGTTGCTGATTCTCTAAAGAAGACATGGCCTTATCGCGCAATTCCTCGGGTTGAGGAAGCAAGGAAAGACTGCATCAGTGCAATGTCTTGCGCTGCTTCCGGCATTTCCTGCTGCAACGCGGCAATGGCGTGCGCGGCATCCTCCAACGTCATTCCTTGACGGTACAACAAGCGATGCATTTGTTTGACTGCCTTCAGGCGCTCCGGCGTAAATCCGCGACGGCGCAAACCTTCCAAATTAAAGCCACGTACCGCCAGCGGATTACCTTCAATCATCATGAAGGGGGGCACATCTTGCGCCACACGACTGGCAAAGCCAGCCATAGCATGCGCACCGATTTTCACGAACTGATGTACACCCGTCAGGCCCCCAAGGATGACCCAGTCACCCAGATGCACGTGACCCGCCAACGTTGCATTGTTGGCCAAGATGGTGTTGCTGCCGACAGCACAGTCATGCGCAATATGCACATAGGCCATGATCCAGTTGTCATGCCCTATACGCGTAACACCCGCATCTTGGCTTGTCCCTGTATTAAAGGTGCAGAACTCACGAATGGTATTTCGATCACCAATAGACAGCTGCGTCGGCTCTCCCGCATATTTTTTGTCTTGCGGCTGAGCACCTAGCGAAGCAAACTGAAAAATCTGGTTATCGACACCAATCGTGGTATGACCTTCAATCACGCAATGCGGCCCTACGCGTGTACCTGCACCAAGCGAAACATGGGCACCAATGATGCTATAGGCCCCCACAGTCACAGAAGGGTGCAACCTTGCACCCTCATGAATGATGGCTGTTGGATGAATATTCGCGCTCATCAAGCCTGCTTTTCAGGTCCTACGTAGCGCATGGTGCACATCAACTCAGCTTCACAGGCCACGTCCTCACCAACACGTGCAACGCCTTTGAACTTCCAGATACCACCGCGCACACGATCAATGGACGCGTCCAAAATCAACTGATCACCAGGCTCTACTGGGCGCTTAAAACGTGCTGAATCAATTCCTACGAAGTAATAGATGTTGTTTTCATCGGGTACCTGCCCCATAGCATCAAATGCCAACAAACCCGCAGCTTGCGCCAATGCTTCCAGCATCAACACCCCTGGCATCACTGGACGGCCAGGAAAATGCCCCTGAAAAAACGGTTCGTTAAAAGTAACGTTTTTGATAGCGCGAATGCGCTTATTGCTCTCCAGCTCAACAACACGATCCACCAGCAAAAAAGGGTAGCGGTGAGGAAGTTGTTTGAGAATTGCGTGAATATCCATTATGAATTTCCGTTGTTGCTGTTTTGCGCTTCAAGCGCTTTCTCAAGCTTTTTGATGCGATCTCGCAGCGCATGCAACTGCTTGAAAGAAGCAGCGTTTTTTTCCCATTGCTCATTCGTTTGCAACGGGAAGATACCAGTGTACAAGCCTGGCTGATGAATAGAGCGCGTCACCATCGACGTCGGCGAAATACTGGTGCCATCGGCAATTGTCAGGTGCCCAAGAATATTCGCTGCGCCACCAATAGAGCAGTGACGCCCCAAGCGTGCACTACCAGCAATACCAACATTGCCTGCAATGACAGTGTGCGCACCCACGTGCACATTGTGTGCGATTTGAACGAGATTATCGATCTTCACACCGTCTTCAATGACGGTGTCATCCAGTGCCCCCCTGTCAATACAGGTGTTAGCACCAATCTCTACATCATCGCCAATGCGAACTCGACCAAGTTGCTCGATTTTGATCCAGCTTCCAGCATCATTGGCAAAACCGAATCCATCGGCACCAATAACAACGCCGGGGTGCAGCAAGCAACGCTCACCGATCTCACACCCA
>JAFAGF010000043.1 GCA_023422975.1 Pseudomonadota bacterium | reverse complement strand
CTGATGGTGGGGGCGGACACCGTGATGGTCACCGTGGCCGGCGCCGACGTGCCGCCCGCATTGGTGGCGGTGTAGGTGAACAGGTCAGTACCGGCATAGCCCACCGTGGGCGTGTAGCTGATCGTGGCGCCGCTGACCATGGTTATGCCATGGGCGACCGGAGTGCCCACGGCCACGCTGGTGGCGGTGCCACCGGTGAGGCTCAGGGTGATGGGGTTGTTGCTGCTGTTGGCGGCCACCGTGACGCTGACCGCACCGGCCACGGGCGGTGAGAGGGCGATATAGGTGTAGCCGGTGACCAGGGTGGCGGTGCCGCCCGGGGTGGTGACCACCACGTCGACCGCACCGGCGGCATGGGCCGGGGTGGTGGCGGTGATGGTGGTGGCGTTGACCACGACGATAGTGGTGGCGGAAAAGCCGCCGAAGGTAACACCGGTGGCGCCACTGAAGTTGTTACCGATCAGGGTCACGCTGGTGCCGCCGGCGGTGGTGCCGCTGTTGGGACTGACGCTGGTGATGGTGGGTGCATTTTGCGCCAGTGCATAGCTGCTGCACAGCAGCAAACACAGCACCAGCAGCCCCCAGCGGCAGCAGGTGTGCAGCCAGTCACTGACTAAATGCCTCTTGGCAGGTGAAGGGAAGGAGGCAGCGCCCAGAAGCAGGCCAAGAGGATGGGTCATACAAATTTCAGACCAAGAGGAATAAAAAGCCTGTGGTCGCACAGGAAGTAGCCACTTTTTTGTACACAGAGACCGTGGCGTTGGCCGCAATGCTATGAATAAAATCGCACTTCGGAAATCACTGATTTCAGGTATTTTTCAAAATTTGTATGAACTTTGCGTAGCGGTATTTACAGCGTGCGCCAGTTCATGTAAGTGCAGTTTGGGCAAGCCTGCGCATGGCTGTGCCAGCAGTGCATGCACGCATTCATGCAACCCCTGCCAGTGCAAACTGACAGGGGCTTTTTACATACGAAATATGAGTGAAATATGCATCTGGTGCTTATGCAGCAAGCGCTGGTAGCTATCGAATTAATCTGATTAGGTACATGCCTTAGATCAAGGCGCAGCGCTGGTACAGCGCACAGCGAGTTTCACGGCGGGTATACAAAAGCGCACTCTTTGCCTACTTTCTCGGACGCAAGCGAGAAAAGTGCTGCTTTCACTAAAGCAGGTCGGCTGCCGGGACGAACTCCCGGCCCTTTGGCCACCAAGTCGCCGCTGTATCTGAGACAAGTCGCTAATCAGGTGAAATATTCCTCTAGCGCTTATGTGGAAAGCGCTAGCAGCTATCAAATTAAAAATGCATCCAACAAACACTGAGCGAAATGTGCTGCGTGGCAGTAATGACGCCCATATTTTGCAGGGCGGGCTGTGTGGTCAGCGCCTGTGGGCAGCACACCGGTGTACCGCAAGGCGGCATGCGCACTAGGCCTTGAGTGGGGAGGGTGGCAGATCGCGCAGGGCGGCCTCTTGCTGCTTGCGCTGCAGCGCATGCAGCAAGCCTTGCGGATTGATGCATTGCACCAGCAATGCACCGTGGTTGGCTTGGATCAGCTCGCTCACCAGCAACTCTGGCCCACCCGCCATGCTGGGTGCGGCAATGATGCTGTGCGCCTCGAAGTGGTGTACACCGTGCAGCGCACTGACCAGTACCCCGAGTTTGCGCTCGCCATGCTCCAGCACAATCACCTGGCTTTGTGCGGTGATGCGGCTGCGCTGCCCTGTCAGCAGTTCGGTCAGATCAAACACCCAGACATAGCCGGTGACCTGCCCTTGGGTGTGGCGCGGCAAGGTACCCACGCAGTAAGGTAGCCGTCCTGCGGAGACCGCGCTGATGGCGGCCGCAGGCAGGGCCTCCAGCACTGACTCGGCGCGCAGCGCAAACAATTGTTGCCCCACATAGAAGGTGGCCATTTCAATGCCGTGCATGCCGTTGCTGGCGCTGTGAATCGCATGGCTGGCGGCGCTGGGTGTCTGGCTGTGCGCCTCCACCTGTCCAAAAGTTTCTACCGAGAGGGCCAGTACGTCATCGCGGTAGCCGTCGCTGGTTTTGAACTCGCGGTAGCCCCGGGAAACACTGGCTCCCACGATGCAATATTGCTGCTGGTGCACGGCGATCACGGCATGGCTGGCGCCGGGTTGCACTTCAAGCAGTTGCTGCACGGGCCCGGCGGGCAGGGCGACGGTGCTGCCGCTGGGGGTGGCCGGGTCGGTGCTGGCCAGCACCAGCCCTTGCCGGTTGACATACATGGCGCGGGTTTTGGGTTTGCCCGTCAAGGCGCTGGCCAGCATGGTCTGCAGCTCCGGCATGGCGTTGAAGACGATGGCGATGCCGCCTACCGTGCGGTCATCGGCATCCATGGCGCGAATGGGGGCGTGGTACACATAGGTGGCACCTTCGATACCCGCATGTGGGGCACTCCAGGGGCTGACGTGGTAGGACTGGCTGTCGCCCAGCTGCAGCACGGCCTGCAAGGTGGTGCTGTCAATGTGCTGCTCCAGCACACTGCTGCCATCGGCCAGTTGCGGGTGGCTGGCACACAGAATGCGGCCACTGCGGTCATACACCATCAGGCGGGTGTAGACGGTGTAGAGGCTGTTGATGTGCTCCAGCACCTGCGTGGCTTGGCCATGCAGCGCTGTATCAGCGCTGCCTTGGGCATCGGCTTGCGTGAGGAGCTGCCTTAAAACAGGTGAAAGCGCCCACCAGCGACAGTCATTGGCGCGCTCGTACAGATTGCGATCCAGCACATCCACCAGCAGTTGTGTGAGCGACTGGCTATCGCGCAGGCCTGCACTGAGCACCGTGTCATACAGGTCGCGGATGGACTGGGTAAACACCTGGTTGGTGCGTGCGCCCGTCTCGCCAATTTGCTCCAAGACCGATTTCAGGCGGCTCGAGCCACCGCGCTGGCCCGCTGTCATGACTTGACCGTTCCAGACCACGCGGCGGATGGAGTCGGCGGCCTGGATGATGTCGTACAGCGGCGGGCAAAAGCTTTGGGCGTGGGCCAGCAGGCCTTGGGCAACCTCTGGGCTCAAACTGTCTACGCAACGCATTATTTTGGTGCCAAAAGCCTGTTCGATCGGGATCATGACCTGGCCTTTCCAGCCTGCAGGCCCCGGATAGCCTTGGTATGCGCTGGCGCTGACGGTTTGCACCAAATATGTGCGTCCCGAGTGGATGTGCAGATGGGGTGCACCATTTTGGTTGGTTGGCACCGCAGTGCCCGGCGCAATCCAGTGGGCATCACTGCTGGCCAGAACCCGGTTTTGGTCATTCAAAAGCAGTGCAACGCAGCGGCCATCGGCAGCGCTGCTGCCTGCAAAAATGCCGGACATTTCGCCCAAAAAATCAAAAGACAGGCACAGCACACCGCAGGGCTGGCCCGTCTGTGGGTGCAGCATGCGCTGTGTATAGAGCAGGGCCTGCGCCTGGTGAGGGCGCAGATTGGTGTGGCGAAAGGTTTCGACAAAGCCGTGGCTTGCCAGCGTGTGCGCCAGCAACGGGTCATGAGAGCCGTCGACCGGAGAGGTTTCATCAATTTGCGCAAGCACGGTGCCAGCCAGATCCAGCAGCATGATCTCGTCGTAGACCGTGTATTTGCGCTGGTATTCGCGCAGCCGATCAATGATGCCGGGCTGATCGCTGAGGCCCGCGACGTAATTGCACAGCGTCAAATCGGTCGCCAGAAAACCGACGTCAGCGGTGCGCTCGTAGAGGTTGCGCACCACGATATCGATGACATGGTGCGCGCAGGTGGAAATCTCGCTGAGCACTTCATGCACCGACTCGGCCACCATGGAGTGCACCAAGTCCTTTTCCAGCCGCTGAAAGCCTTCGCGGGTGGCTGCCATCATGGGCAGCATGCTGTGTGCTTCTTCGGCGCAATGCATCTTGGCCGATGACTCAATCAAACGCCACATCAGATTGAGCTCATGCAAAGAGCGTTCGCACCGGGTGACATCCCGCATATACGGGATGAAAGTATCCATATGGATATCGTTCTCGCTAGCCATGTCTGCCTCCCTCGGACAGGGCTGGTTGGTTATCAAAAAATACCCAGCCTGTGTAACCGTCTGTTAGCAAAAGCCAGGCCAAAACTTGATGCGAGTTAAACCAAATCGATGTTGTGGACTTGAACCGTGCCGCTTGCGCGGTCTTCTAAATAGCGTTGCAGGGTGACGCTGACGGTGCGAAACGCCAGCTCGTCCCAAGGAATGTCCTTGGCTTCAAAAAACCGCGCTTCAATGGTCTCGTGGCCGGGGTTGAGGGTTTCGCTGCGCAGGCGCGCGCAGTAAAACAGATGGACCTGTCCGACACGGGGAACGCTGATGACGGAGAACAGGCGCCCCATCTCAATGTCGGCACCGGCTTCCTCGTCGGTTTCGCGGGCTGATCCTTCGGAGGTGGTCTCGCCCAACTCCATAAAGCCTGCGGGCAGAGTCCATTTGCCCCAGCGCGGCTCGATATTGCGTTTGCACAGCAAGATGCGGCCATCATCGAGGACAGGAATACACCCCACCACGTTGAGCGGGTTTTGGTAGTGCACCACACCGCAGGCCGGGCAAATGGCGCGGATGCGGGTGTCACCGTCGTCGGGCACCGCATGCTTGACGGCCGTGCCGCACTGGTTGCAGAACTTGATGGAGGGACGAAAACTCATGCGTGAAGCGTAACTTATGCGGTGATGTTGACGCGCAACGCGCCCAATCCGCTGATGCCACCTTCCAGCACATCGCCGGTTTGCACCGCACCCACGCCTTCGGGGGTGCCGGTCATGATGAGGTCGCCCGGTTGCAGCTCCCACGCGTGCGAGAGGTGTTCAATGGTTTCGGCAATATTCCAGATCAACTGATTCACATTGCTGCGCTGGCGGTCTTGACCGTTGACCTGGAGCCAGATGTCAGCACGCTCCACGTTGCCGGCTTGGGCGGCCGGTGTGATGGCGCTGATGGGCGCGCTAGCTTCAAAAGCTTTGCCAATGCACCAGGGGCGGCCTTGTTTTTTCATCTCGTTTTGCAGGTCGCGGCGTGTCATGTCCAGACCCACGGCATAGCCCCAGATGTGTTCCATGGCCTGGGCTGCAGGAATGTTCTTGCCCCCCTTGCCAATCGCCACGACCAACTCAATCTCATGGTGCAGATTGCTGGTCAGGCTGGGATAGGGCATGGACACGGCAGCGCCGTCATCTGCGCACAGCACGGCATCAGCAGGCTTCATGAAGAAAAAAGGCGCTTCGCGGCCTGTGAAGCCCATTTCCTTGGCATGTTCTGCATAGTTGCGACCGACACAGTAAATACGGTGCACCGGAAAGCGTTCGGAGTGACCGACCACAGGAACACTGGCTTGGGCAGGGGGAGTGAAGACAAAGCGCATGGCAAATCAGGCAAAGCGGTGGAAGAGACAAAGTGTGCCACGACTGGGGGGTGCATTTCGCAGGTTATGCTGCGCGGGTGACTGATACCTCGCATCTTGCGCAGCGATGGCTGCAACCCGATTGGCCGAGCATTCCCGGCGTACAGGCCCTGTTCACGACCCGTGAAGGGGGGCACAGCCTTGCACCTTGGGATTCCATGAATCTGGGCGACCATGTGCGTGATGACCCGGCACACGTGGCGGCCAACCGGCAGGTGCTGACGTCGGTGATCGCCCATCAGGCGCGACGCCCGGTGCACACGGTTTTTTTGCAGCAAGTACATGGCTGTGATGTGCAGAATTTGGAGCATTCATCGCAAGATGGACAAGCGTTTGATGCCTGTTTGACCAATGAAACAGGTGTGGCCTGCACGATCATGGTGGCTGATTGTTTGCCGCTGCTGCTGGCCCACCGCAGCGGTCAGGTGGTGGCCGCTGCGCATGCAGGCTGGCGCGGCTTGGTCGGCCATGGGGGGGGCTGCGGGGTGCTGGAAGCGACATGGCAGGCGTATGCCGCCAAGCTACAGCAGCCAGCCAGTGCCGCATTGGCGGCCGACACCCAGGTGTGGCTGGGCCCTTGCATTGGCCCGCAGGCTTTTGAAGTGGGGGAGGAAGTACGTGCGGCCTTCATCGCTGCATTGCCAGATGCGGCACAGTGCTTTGTGCCCGCACCGGGTGGCGCAGGCAAGTGGCTGGCCCATTTGCCCAAGCTGGCCCGCCAGCGTTTGCAGGCGATGGGGCTGCTTAATATTTATGGCAATGATGGGACGGCCCCGTGGTGCACGGTGGGCAATGCGTCACAGTTTTTCTCGCACCGGCGTGATGCCGCGCTCCTCGGCAGCACCGGGCGTATGGCCGCCTGCATCTGGAAGGTGTGACGTTGCGTCTTCGGTGCGCAGCGTCGCCTGCGCTGCGTCATAGGCGCGTTGCTCTGCTTCGCGGCGCGCTTTGAGCTTGCGTTTGCGCTCGGGGGTGCCAAAGATATAGATCAGGATGGCCATGGGCAGCAAGCCATACAGAACAAAGGTAATGATGGCACCCAAAATACTGCCTTGCGGACTGGCCGCTTCCGCCAAGGCCATCATCACAGTGACGTAAAACCAAGCAATCACAATCAAATACATGGCTGAAATGTGCCTGAAATGCAGGGGCTGTGGATGCTTGATCTCTTGATTCGAGTCAATGGGCAGGTTTTTTGCATGAAACCGCACAGGCGTTCGATTGCCACAAACGGGAGCCTACGCAACAATCACCAGATAAGAGGCAGCCATATAGCGTTTGCCAGCCACAAGGAAGACAAGCATGAGTTCAGAGGCTTCTTGGAACCCCAACGCACAGCAGTTCCAACAGTTTTTTACGGACCAGTGGGCCAAGGCCTTGGCGGCTTTTCCCGCAGCCTCTGCCGAAACTGCAGCGCCTGCTGCACTCCAGTTCGATGCCGCCAAGCTGCAAGCCTTGCAGCAAGCCTATGTACAAGAAGCCAGCCAGCTGTGGAGCCAAGGACTGACTGCCGCAACCAGCTTGCAGGACAAGCGTTTTGGTGGAGCGCCCTGGCTGAGCAACCCCGTGGCGGCCATGACGGCGTCCAGCTACTTGCTCAACGCCAAGGCGTTGACAGGCTTGGCCGACGCCGTGCAGGCCGATGAGAAAACCCGCGCCCGCATTCGTTTTGCAGTGGAGCAATGGGTGGCGGCCATGTCGCCGAGCAATTATCTGGCGCTGAACCCAGAGGCTCAGCAAAAAGCCATTGAAACCAAGGGCGAGAGCCTGGCCAAGGGCATTCAGAACCTGCTGCACGATATGGAGCAGGGCCATGTCTCCATGACCGATGAGAGTGTCTTTGAGGTGGGCAAGAATGTAGCCACCACGGAAGGTGCCGTGGTCTATGAAAACGAGATTTTCCAGCTCATCGAATACAAAGCTTTGACGGCCAAGGTGCACGAGCGCCCGTTTTTGCTGATTCCACCTTGCATCAACAAGTACTACATCCTGGATTTACAGCCCGAAAACTCGCTGGTGCGCTATGCCGCCAGCCAAGGGCACCGCACGTTTGTGGTGAGCTGGCGCAACCCGGGTGAGGCGCAGGGCCACCTGACGTGGGATGACTACATAGAGGAAGGCATTTTGCGCGCCATTCACGTCGTGCAGGCAATTGGCGGCGTTGACCAGATCAATGCCTTGGGCTTTTGCGTGGGCGGCACCATGCTGGCCACGGCTTTGGCGGTGCTGGCTGGCCGTGGCGAATCCCCTGTGGCCAGTGCAACGCTGCTGACCACGTTTGTGGATTTTACCGATACCGGTGTGCTGGACGTATTTATTGACGAAGCCTTTGTGCAGATGCGTGAGCTGCAAATGGGGCAGGGCGGTTTGCTCAAGGGGCAGGAGTTGGCCTCAACCTTCAGCTTCTTGCGCCCCAATGATCTGGTGTGGAACTACGTGGTGGGCAATTACCTCAAGGGTGAGACGCCTCCGCCGTTTGACCTGCTCTACTGGAACAGCGATGCCACCAATTTGCCCGGGCCCTGGTACGCCTGGTATTTGCGCAATATGTACCTGGAAAACAATCTGGTGAAGCCCGGCAAGCTGACCGTGTGCGGACAGGCGCTGGATTTGGGTGCCATTGACATCCCGGTCTACATCTACGGCTCGCGCGAAGACCACATCGTGCCGATCACGGGCTCCTACGCCGCCACGCAGGTGTTGCAGGGCGAAAAACGTTTTGTGATGGGGGCTTCGGGCCACATTGCCGGAGTCATCAACCCTCCCGCCAAGAAAAAACGCAGCCACTGGATCCGGGAAGATGGTGCGCTGCCTGCCACGCATGCACAGTGGCTGCAAGGCGCGCAGGAGTTGCCCGGAAGCTGGTGGAGTGATTGGTCGCAGTGGTTGCAAGGCCATGCGGGTAAACCCGTGGCTGCCCCCAAGCGCTATGGTCGAGGCACGCAGTACAAGGCGCTGGAGGCTGCGCCGGGCAGTTATGTGCAACAAAAGGCGTAACTTGTCCTATATATTTCATGATTGAAAATGGGCTGTAGCGCTTATAAATATTGCGCTACGTGCTACGAAATCAACACAAGGGAGCATCCAATGGAAGACATCGTCATCGTTTCAGCTGTGCGCACAGCCGTGGGTAAATTTGGTGGCAGCCTGGCCAAAGTGCCGGCTGTCGACTTGGGCGCCACCGTCATCAAGGCGGCGCTGGAGCGCGCCAAAGTGCCTGCAGACCAAGTGGGTGAGGTCATCATGGGCCAGGTGCTGGCTGCCGGCGTGGGCCAAAACCCCGCGCGCCAGGCCATGATGAAGGCAGGCGTCGCCCAAGAAACGCCTGCGCTGACCATCAACGCCGTGTGCGGCTCGGGGCTCAAAGCCGTCATGCTGGCCGCGCAAGCCGTGGCCACGGGCGACAGCGACATCGTGGTGGCCGGTGGTCAGGAGAACATGAGCCTGTCGCCCCACGTACTGCAAGGCTCGCGCGACGGTCAGCGCATGGGCGACTGGAAGATGCAGGACACCATGATCGTGGACGGCCTGTGGGACGTGTACAACCAGTACCACATGGGCATCACGGCAGAAAACGTGGCCAAGGCCAATGACATTGCACGTGCTGCGCAAGACGAGCTGGCGATTGCCAGCCAGACCAAGGCTGCTGCCGCGCAAGATGCGGGCAAGTTCAAGGACGAAATCGTGCCAGTAGTGATTCCCCAGCGCAAGGGTGACCCGGTCGTCTTTGAAGCGGACGAGTACATCAACCGCAAAACCAACTTGGAAGCACTGTCGGGTTTGAAGCCGGCTTTTGACAAGGCCGGCACTGTGACGGCCGGCAATGCATCGGGCATCAACGATGGCGCTGCTGCTGTGGTGGTGATGAGCGCCAGCAAGGCCAAGGCCCTGGGCCTGACGCCGCTGGCCACGATCAAAGCCTATGCCACCAGTGGCTTGGACCCCGCGACCATGGGTATGGGCCCGGTATTTGCCGTACGCAAGGCCCTGGGCCGTATTGGCTGGCAAGTGGGCGATGTGGATTTGTTTGAACTGAACGAGGCTTTTGCCGCCCAGGCATGCGCGGTGAACAAGGTGCTGGGTGTGGATGCTGCCAAGGTCAACGTCAATGGCGGCGCGATTGCCATCGGTCACCCCATTGGTGCGTCGGGCTGCCGCGTGCTGGTGACGCTGCTGCACGAGATGCAGCGCCGCGGCGCCAAGAAGGGCGTGGCCGCCCTGTGCATTGGCGGCGGTATGGGCGTGGCGCTGGCGGTGGAGCGCTGAGGTTGGACAGCGGCTGTCGCGTGTGGCGTTTATGCGCCAAGGGTTGCTCGCAGCATGCTTTGCGCGGGCAACAAGCTACAGTCTTTGCATAGATACAGATTGGTCATAAATACATCAGGAGGCAGTGAATGACTCAGAAAGTTGCATACGTCACAGGTGGTATGGGTGGCATTGGTACCGCGATTTGCCAGCGTTTGCATGACGATGGTTTCAAGGTGATTGCGGGCTGCGGCCCTACCCGGGACTTTCAAAAGTGGCTCGATGAGCAAAAAGCGCTGGGTTACACCTTCTACGCCTCGGTAGGGAACGTGGGGGAATGGGAGTCCACCGTGGAAGCGTTCAATCAGGCCAAACAATTGCACGGCACGATTGATGTGCTGGTGAACAACGCCGGCATCACGCGTGACCGCATGTTCTTGAAGATGACCCCTGACGACTGGCAGGCGGTGATTGAAACCAACCTGAACTCCATGTTCAACGTCACCAAGCAGGTGGTGGGCGATATGGTGGAAAAAGGCTGGGGCCGTGTGATCAACATCAGCTCAGTCAACGGTGCCAAGGGTCAAGCCGGTCAAACCAACTATTCCGCCGCCAAGGCGGGCATGCACGGCTTTACCATGGCGCTGGCCCAGGAACTGGCAGGCAAGGGCGTGACGGTGAATACGGTCAGCCCTGGCTACATCGGTACGGATATGGTCAAGGCCATTCGCCAAGATGTGCTGGACAAGATTGTGGGCACCATCCCCGTCAAGCGTCTGGGTGAGCCCAAGGAAATTGCTTCCATTGTGTCGTGGCTGGCTTCGCAAGACGGCAGCTACTCGACCGGTGCAGATTTCTCGGTCAACGGCGGTTTGCACATGCACTAAGCATTGCGACCTGCCATGCAAAAAGCCCGCGAAAGCGGGCTTTTTTTGATGGGTGAACTTTGAAAACAGCCACTGCCATGCGTGGGGCAGGCCTGGGCGCAGGCAGCGGTGCTTACAGGCGCGAAGGTGCGCGTTTGCGATCGCGTTCGTCTTCAGGCCAGACAGACAACATAGCTTGGTTTTGCATGGTTTTCACTCCTTTGCTTTGCTTCTACAACGTGTGCCAGGTTTGGTGCGTTGACGCAGCAGGTGCAAGCGTCTGCATGAAATGTCCAAAGCTGTAACAACGTCAGAAGGCTTCAAAACAAAGCCCGCTTCAAGGAAGCGGGCTGAGTGGCTGGCAGCAACAGTGCTGCTACCAGCAGAAAATGGGGTCAGATACGTGCAGGCGCGCGCTTGCGGTCACGTTCGTCTTCGGGCCAGATAGAGAAGATGGTGTTCATCATGGTGGAGAGTCCTTTTGCCTGATCAACGCTGCAAGCAGCGCTGGCGTTGACAGCTGTTTGAAAAATATTTCCGGTTTGACAAAAAACGGCTTAGCAACGCGCAGGGCTGCGCTTGCGATCGCGTTCGTCTTCGGGCCAAACAGACAGGACAGTAGTTACAGTCATGGGGATGTACTCCTTATGTAGGAGAAACAACGTGGTGCTTGCGGTGGGCGTTGACAGTCAAAAGTAAAAAAATGCAGGGTTTTTTGCGGTTTGTTTTTCGTTTAAGCGCTTGTGTAGCGGGTTTGCGGCTGGCATGCCTGCATCCGGCCGCCTAAAATTGCACGTTTTGGGTCTTGAAAGTGCTGCAGGCGTTACCTAGCACGGTAATGGCGCAGTGGATGGGGTTGTGATGTCTTGGAATATTTGGCTGTTGTATGTGTCTTTGGCCGGGGCCGTGATTTTGTCGCCCGGGCCTTCCGCTTTGCTTTGTGTGTCCCATGCCATCAGCCACGGTGCGCGCAAGACGATCGCCACCATTTTGGGCGGTATCACGGCATCGATGACCTTGATGCTGCTTTCTGCTTTGGGGCTGGGCGCGGTGATTGCAGCGTCTGACACCTTGTTCCATGCCATCAAATGGGCGGGTGCTGCATACTTGGTCTACCTGGGTATTTCCACATGGCGCAGCAAGCCTGAGGTGGCTGCACCACAGACGGTGGCCCAGGTGGCCGCCGATGTGGCGGCTGTGCCCTTGCCGCAGGCCTCGCTGCCCAGCGCAACGTGGGGGCAGCTCTACCGCAAAGGCCTGATGGTGGGGATTGGCAACCCCAAAGACTTGCTGTTTTTCAGCGCGCTGTTCCCGCAGTTCATGAACCCGGCAGAGCCCGTGGTGGGGCAGTTGGCCATTTTGGCGGTGAGCTGGATGGTGCTGGACGGCTCCATCATGTTTGCTTATGCGCTGTTTGGCTCGAA
>JAFAGF010000279.1 GCA_023422975.1 Pseudomonadota bacterium | reverse complement strand
CCGCCGCCATGCACCTGCATGGCCCAGTCAATCACATCGCAAGCCAGCTTGGGCGCCACCACCTTGATCATGGCGATCTCGGTGCGTGCCACCTTGTTGCCGACGGTGTCCATCATCCACGCGGCCTTGAGCGTCAGCAGACGCGCCATATCGATACGGCAGCGCGCTTCGGCAATACGCTCTTGGGTCACGGTTTGCTGGGCAATGGTTTTGCCAAAAGCCACGCGGCTGGAGGCACGCTGGCACATCAACTCCAGCGCACGCTCTGCCTGGCCAATCAAGCGCATGCAGTGGTGGATACGGCCAGGGCCCAAGCGGCCTTGGGCAATTTCAAAGCCACGGCCCTCGCCCAGCAGCACATTGCTGACCGGCACACGCACGTTCTCAAAATACATCTCCATGTGGCCATGCGGCGCATCGTCATAGCCAAACACCGTCAGAGGGCGCACCACGCGCACACCGGGGGTGTCGGCAGGCACCAGCACCATGCTTTGCTGCGAGTGCTTGGCCGCTTCTGGGTCGGTCTTGCCCATGGTGATGTAGACCGCGCAGCGTGGATCACCAGCGCCCGAAATCCACCATTTATGGCCGTTGATCACGTATTCATCGCCCTGGCGCTCAATGCGGGTGCAGATGTTGGTGGCGTCCGAGGAAGCCACTTCCGGCTCGGTCATGGCAAAAGCAGAGCGGATATCCCCATTGAGCAGCGGTTTGAGCCATTTTTCACGGTGCTCTGCCGTGCCGTAGCGGGCAATGGTTTCCATGTTGCCGGTATCAGGGGCCGAACAGTTAAACACCTCCGATGCCCAACCCACACGGCCCATGATTTCCGCCAGCGGCGCATATTCTTGATTGGTCAAGCCCGCGCCTTGCACACCGGCAATTTCGGCAGAGTCTTGGGGCAGGAACAAATTCCACAACCCCGCTTCCTTGGCCTTGTCCTTGAGCGTCTCCAGCAATGGCACAGGCGTCCAGCGTTTGCCTGCCTGAGTGTTGGCCTCCAGCTGCTGCTGGAACACAGCCTCATTGGGGTAGATGTGCGCATCCATGAAACGCAGCAAGCGCGCCTGCAATTCCTTGGTTTTGGGGGAGTAATCGAAATCCATGGAGTGCTCCTTTTTGATGAACTAGCAAACAATGGGCGTGCACTGCCCCCCGGCAGCTGCAGGCCGTCTTACACACAAGGGGGAAAAGGGTCGATCAGCGCAACTGGGCGCTGTGTTTTTGCGCGTAGCTCCAGGCCAGCTGAGCCATCGGCCGTGCCGTGTCACCTGCTGCCTTGGCTTGTGCGCTGGAGGCAGTACCAGCTTCCACACGTTTGGCAATGCCTTGCAAAATGGCGGCAATGCGGAACATGTTGTAGGCCAGATAAAAGTTCCAGTCTGCGTTGAGCTGCTCCAACGAAGCCAAGCCCGTGCGCTCGCAGTACAAACGCATGTATTCCTGCTCGCTGGGAATGCCCAGCGCCGCAATATCCAAGCCACCGATGCCGCGCCCCAAGCTGGCAGGAATGTGCCAGGCCATGCAGTGGTAGCTGAAGTCAGCCAGTGGATGCCCCAAGGTGGACAGCTCCCAATCCAGCACGGCAATGACCGTGGCGGCACCTTGCTCAAACATGACGTTGTCCAGCCGGTAGTCGCCATGCACGATGGAGACCTTGCTCTCATCTTTGGCGCTGTCTGGCATGTTGGCCGGCAGCCAGGCCATCAGCGCATCCATCTCTGGAATCGGCTGGGTGACAGAGGCCACATACTGCTTGCTCCAGCGGCCAATCTGGCGCTCAAAGTAGTTACCGGGCTTGCCGTAGTCCGCCAGCCCCTGCTTGGCCACATCCACGGTATGCAGCGCCGCAATCACGCGGTTCATCTCGTTGTAGATATCTGCACGCTCGGCATTCGTCATACCGGGCAAAGACTGGTCCCACAGCACGCGGCCATCTTTGAATTCCATGATGTAGAAGGCGCGGCCAATGATGGCCTCATCCTCACACAGCGCATACATGTGCGGCACCGGCACATCCGTGCCGGCCAGGCCGCTCATCACCTTGAATTCGCGCTCAATCGCATGGGCCGAGGGCAGCAGCTTGGCCACGGGGCCCGGTTTGGAGCGCATCACATAGCTGCGCCCCGGTGTGACCAATTTGTAGGTGGGATTGGATTGCCCCCCCTTGAACATCTCCACCGTCACAGGGCCTGCAAAGCCTGCAACGTGCTGGGTCATCCACTGACTCAGCGCCTGCACATCAAAAGCATGTGCCTCAGAGACGGGTTTGGTACCTACAAAATGGTCAAAGTTACTCATACGTCTTTAAAAGTCAGTTTCCACGATGCGCAGCAGCCCATCGCGGTCGCGCACGACCAATCCGCCCGGCTCGATCCGGATGATGTTCTCGCGCTCCATGCCCTTGAGCTCCTGGTTCACGCGTTGGCGTGAAGCCCCGAGCAGCTGGGCCAACTCTTCCTGCGCCAGTTGCAGGCCGATGCGAATCTCCTCGCCATTGGCAAGACTGGGAATGCCATAGCTGCGCGCCAAGTGCAGCAGTTGCTTGGCCAGTCGTGCACGCAGTGGCAACGTGTTCAGGTCTTCCACCAACCCGTACAGCTGGCGAATGCGACGCGCGGCCAGCCACAGCATGGCTTCGTAAAACTCGGTGTGCGTTGCCAGAATGCGTTTGAAGTCCGCCTTGGCCACACACAGCAGCGTGGTGGAGCCGTGGGCATACGCATCGTGCGTGCGCCGGTCTCCATCGAAAATCGAGGTATCGCCAAACCACAACCCCGGCTCTACGTAAGTCAGCGTGATTTGCTTGCCCGTGATGGAAGTGGAACTCACCCGTACCGCGCCCTTGGCGCAGGCAAACCATTCCTCCGGCACTTCGCCGCGTGCGCAAAGCAAAGCTCCATCTTTGAATCGTTTGACGTATGCGCATCGCAGAATGTCGTGCCTGAGCGAAGGTGAAAGGGATGAAAACCAGCGACCTGAGTTGATCGCTTCACGTTCTTCGATAGTAAGAATCGGGTCGTCCATAGCCTGTCGTTTCTGTGACTGAAAACCGGTTCATTGTCGCGTCAGAGACCAGCGCATTTGCCACTCGGCACACAACAACAGCACCAAGTTGTCCAGAAAGTGACAGTCTTTGCTTTACAAATGCAAAAACACAAGGGTTTACCCTTAAGTCATTGATCGCAAACCACTTCTTTCACGCACACCGCACACGCCATCGACGAAAAAATGTCGGATTTTTGCGTCGAAATTTCCGCACAGCAGAACGCTACCGCCCGTTAATGCCTTGCTGCTTGCAGCGCGGAGGCATGCTGATGTCGCCCATCGCCAAAGTGGCCCCCCCGTTGATGTCGCTGTAAAGCAACCCACCAACAAAAACGGCATTGCCAAGTGCCATGCACTTGGCAATGCCGATCAATTTCATAGCTGATAGCGCTTACCAGATAAGCGCTACAGCCATATTTGGCTCAAAACACTATTTAGTGGCCACATCCCCACTGAACAGTGTGATGGGCATACGCTGGCCATTCACATCCACGAAACAGCTGGCATCCGCCAGTTGCACCGGGGTGCCGTGAAAGGTTTGCTCCCAACCGGGCTGCAGTTGGAAGTTCATGGTTTCATTGACCAGCTTGCGCTCATCGAGCAAAGCCTGCATATCGCTTGCGCTCAGCTCAATACGCTGCGGATAGGCGTTGTCATAGGTCTTCCAATGGTCACGCACCATGGTGATCAGGGCTTCATACAAGTTTGGCATAGCCCAGAGTTTAGAGGCTTTGCCTGCGCAACTGCCGCACGGGTGGCTTCCCTTGGGCGCAAGCAGGCCTCACACAGGCGCCCGCTGGCTGTGCAGATAGCAGCAAGTGCCCTACCACCACCCTCCGGCGCACCACCGCAGGCCCGCGGCATACCACCTGATGCTGTGCTGCATTGCTAGCTTTTTTCATAGTCTGCATGCACAATCGCGCCGCCACATTCGTGGCAACTCGCTAGGGGTGCCCCTGCTGTCCAGCAGCGGGCTGAGAGAGTCCCTTTGAACCTGATTGAGATCATCCTCGCGCAGGGAAGCTGTTGGTTAAGGGCTGCCGC
>JAFAGF010000233.1 GCA_023422975.1 Pseudomonadota bacterium | reverse complement strand
GCATCGGCTTTGAAACGCTGAATGTGCGCCATACACCCGGCCACACCCCCGGGCACGTGGTGTTCCATGCCCCGCAAATTGACCGGTGCTTTGTCGGCGATGTGCTGTTTGCCGGCAGCATTGGCCGTACCGACTTTCCCCAGGGCAACCACCAGCAGCTGATTGATTCCATCGTGCAGCGCCTGTGGCCCATGGGCGATCAGACCGTGTTTATTCCCGGTCACGGGCCAGAAAGCAGCTTTGGCCGTGAGCGCAAGATGAACCCGTATGTGGGCAACACCTGAGCGCGTGACGACCAGCGGAAAAGAACTTTGCAGTGCGATCCCCCAGCAATGTCAGCAGTCACCCCGCAAGAAGTTGTGCGGCAACGGCGATGGGAAAAGATGAAAAGTCTTTTTCAAAATTGATGCGTGTCAATTAATTGCGTACCAGAACTTCTGGGGTAAACCCTTGATCTCCTAGTATGTTGGCATTGCAAGCCAACAAAGGACGGACATGGGCGCTCGAATTGGAATTATTGGTGCAGGTCAGGTGGGCGCAGCGGCGGGCTATTTGCTCTCTGCCATGCCGGGCATCAGCGACATTGTGTTGGTGGACACCAACCCTGCACGCGCGGCAGGAGAGGCGGCGGACATTGCCCACGCGGCGGCCTTTGGCACTTCGGCCCGTGTGATGGAAGGCAGCTATGCCGATTTGGCAGGCGCTGCCGTGGTGGTGATTACGGCGGGCGCCAGCTTGCAGCCCTGCCAGACGCGGCTGCAGTTGCTGCACCAGAACCTGCAGATCATGGATGGCATCTTGGCCCAGGTGCTCAAGGCCGCCCCCGACACCGTGTTGCTGTTTGCCACTAACCCGGTCGATGTCATGCCCGCCGTGGCGGTGCAGCGCTTTGGTGTGGCACCGGGTCGCGCGATTGGCACGGGCTGTACGCTGGACTCCATCCGCTTTCGCGACCGTCTGGCGCAGCACCTGGATGTGGCGCCCGCTTCCATCCACGCCTATGTGCTGGGCGAGCATGGAGATTCGTCGGTGCTGCACTGGTCGAATGCCTTGATTGCGGGCATGCCGGTGCTGGAGTTTGCAGCGCAGCGGGGCCGTCCCATTGATGCGGCCTTGCAGCTGCACATGGAGCAAGACGTGCGCACGTCGGCCTACCGCATCAAAGCGGGCAAGGGCGTATCCAACTTCGGTATTGGCGGCTGCATCGTGCGTTTGGTCAAAGCGATTGTGGAAGACGAAAGCAGCATCCACCCGGTCTCTACCTTCATGCCGAATGTGCTGGGCGTTGCCAGCACATGTATCTCGCTGCCGCATGTCATCAGCAGCCGGGGTGCTTCCGCGCCGTTCATGCCCCAGCTTGATGATGCAGAAACCGTAGCGCTTCGCGCAAGTGCAGCAACGCTGGCGGCGGCTATTGATGATGGGCTGAAAGCGCTGGGGTAAGGCGCGCACGCCCCTGCGTGCTGCCAAGCATGCCGTATGCGGCTTAGCGTGAACGGCGTGCGGCCTGGTACAGGCCCTGCACGCTGGGCACATTGCGCTGCAGCTCGCGAATGCGCTCAGGCCCGCTGGGGTGGGTGGAGAGGAAAGACAGACCATTGGCATTGCTGCCAGTGGCGTTGCCCATCTTCTCCCACAGCGCCACGGCCGCTTGCGGGTTGTAGCCCGCGCGGGCGGCAATCTCCAGCCCTACCAAATCGGCATCGCTTTCATCGTTGCGGCTAAAGCGCAGGCTCAGCAACTGGCCACCCAGGCGGGCTGCGTAGTTGCCCATATCACCCAGCCCCAGCAGCTGGGCGCCCAGCGAGATACCCAGGCTGGTGGCCGAATTTTTGGCCAGTTGCTCGCGCGAATGCTCACGCAGCGCGTGGGCCATTTCGTGGCCCATGATCATGGCAATTTCGTCGTCCGTGAGTTGCAGTTTCTGGATGATGCCGGAGAAAAACGCAATCTTGCCCCCGGGCATGCAAAACGCATTCACATCGTCGCTGCGAATCAGGGCCACGGCCCACTGCCAGTTGCGGGCACGTTCGTTCCACGCATAGGTGTGGGGAATCAAGGCCTTCGCAATGCGGTGCAGGCGCTGGGTTTGTGGATCGCTGGGGGCCACCAGAACGCCTTTGGCCTGGGCCTGCTGAATCAGCTGCGCATACTGCTGGTCGGCTGCTTTTTCAAGGTCTTCGGCGGGCACCAAATGGCGCAGGCGCGAGGCCTCACCCACTTTGACCTGCGCCCAGACCGGCACGGCACCTGCCGCCATGGCACAGCCCCCTAGCTGCAAAAAAGCGCGCCTTGCCTGCCACAGGCTGTGCGGAGCACCCGCATGGGTGCCACCACAGCCGCATGCAGCGGTGCGGGAGTTGGCAGCGTTTGGTGGTGTTTGGGGATCAATTGGTGACATGCGGGGCTCCATCTTCCGTCGCCCCCAGTGTAAAAGCCAGGGTGCGGCTAGGTCTGTCGGTTTTGTCGCATTTCGCTGTGCACCACCAGCCACAGCCCCAGCAACACCAGCGCCAGGCCACACCAGGCCAGCCAGCTGGGCTGCTCGCCCACCACCAGAATCGACAGGATAAAGGCCGTGATGGGCTCGAACTTGCTCAGCGCCACGCTGGTTGCAGCAGAAATGCTGCGCAAGCCGATGGAAAACAGCAGGTATGCCACGCCGGTTGCCACCACGCCCAGGTACACCACCACGGCCCAGCCCTGGGCATTGGTGTGGGGCGTGCCGCCCAGCAACGCGGCAATCGGCAGCGAGATCAGTGCGGCACTGAAAAACACCCAGGCATTCACGCGGGTGACGCCCGACTGCAGGATCAAGGGCTGGCTGATGACGGCATAGGCCCCATAGGCCAGCCCCGCCAGCAGGCACAGCAGCAAGCCGGAGGCCGAAGCACTCATGTCGCCGCCTTTGCCCTGTGTCATGATAAAACCACCGATCACACCAATGCTGGTGCCCAGCCACCACAGCCCGCTGGGCCAGCGGCGCAGCATGGCCGCTTGCAGCAGGCCGGCCCAGACGGGGCTGGAGCCAATGGCCACGGCGGTGCCCAGGCCAATGCCCGTGCTTTGCAAACCTGCAAAAAAGGCCATGTTGTAGGTGACCATGCACAGCGCGCACAGCAGCATGCGCCCCCAGTGCAGCGGTGCCTGGCGGGTGGTGGCGCTGTCTTTGAGCACCCGGCCCAACAGGACAAAGAAGGCGGCGGCCATCACCAGCCGCAGAGCGCCGACCCAGAATGGCGGCATGCCATCGGGGGCAAAACTGTTGGCAGTGCCGGTGGTGCCCCAGAGCACAGCGGCCAAAAGCACGAGCACGACGCCGTGCAGCGAGGAAGAAGAGTTCGGCATACGCAGATGCTGCCACCAAAGGCGTGTGGCAATGTCGAGAAACGCGCATAGTGCACGACCCGCAATTCAGTCGCTAGCGGCGGGCTGTGGTGTGTGGCGCAGCTGCCGTGCGCCGGTATCGCGGTCGCGCCGCAGGGCGTAGGCCAGTGCACTGGCGCTGGCATAGCCGCAGGCGCTGGCACAGGCCTGCAGACTGCGGCCCCGGGCCAGCAGGCGCTCGGCCTCATCCAGCCGTATCTGGCGCAGCCATTGCTGCGGGGTGCAGCCGGTGAGTTCCTGCCAGCGCGCATGAAAGCGCTGGGGGCTGAGGTGCACCAAGGCCGCCATGCGTGCCGTGGGCCAGTCGCTGTGCAAGCTGGTGCGCACGTGGCGCTCCATCGCGGCCACATCCACGCTGCGGCGCGGCAGCAAGGTGGGCGATTGCAGCAGCAGTTGCAGCCGCTGGTCGGCACCCATCTGCGTGGGCGCACAACGCGCAGCCGCAGGTACCTGAAAGCGGCGAACCTTGTCGAGAGCGTGGTGCTGCGCGCCCACCACGTCCAGCACCAGCATTTGTGCGCCGGAAGGGGCCAGGTAGCCGTGGCGGCTGCCTGCAGGAATCAGCAGCCCGCACGCGGTGTCGACAAAGCTGCTGCGGCCATTCACTTCCAGCTCCATGCACCCCGTCAGCGCATACAGCAGCTGGGCGTGGCCATCGTGCACATGCGCGGCATGCTCGCCGCAGTAGTGGCGAATGCTGCAATCAACGGTAACAGGGGGGGTGGCGCGGTTCATGTGGGGTGTCATGGTAGCGGTGCTGGTGATAATGGGGCAACGCCTTTTGCACCGCACCATGTCCGACGCCTCCCCTACACCCGCCGCCACCAGCCCGTCTCGCCGCTCTTGGAGCGCTACGTTGAAGGTGTATGCAGAACCGGCCAGTCTGCGCATGCTGGCTTTGGGCTTTTCTGCCGGTTTGCCCTTGCTGCTGGTGCTGGGGACGCTCTCATTTTGGCTGCGTGAGGCCGGCATCAACCGCACCACGATTGGCTATCTGAGCTGGGTGGCACTGGCCTATGCCTTCAAGTGGATGTGGGCGCCGTTGGTCGACCGCATGCCGATTCCGCTGCTGACCCGGTGGCTGGGACGCCGCCGCAGCTGGTTGCTGCTGTCGCAGGCGCTGATCATGGGCGGCTTGGTGGGTATGGCATTCAGCGACCCCATCACTGCGCTTGACCCGATTGTGTGGTGCGCCTTGGCCGTGGCCTTTGGTTCGGCCACACAAGACATTGCGCTGGATGCCTTCCGTATTGAATCCGCCGACGCAGACCACCAGGCGGCCTTGGCCGCCACGTACCAGACGGGCTATCGCCTGGCCATGATTTGGGCGGGCGCCGGTGCGCTGTGGCTGGCGGCGCGCGTGCAGGGTGATGTGACGGGCTATATGCACGGGGCGTGGCAGGTGGCGTATTTGGTCATGGCTGCCAGCATGCTGGTCGGTGTGGTGACGGTGCTGTGCTCCAAAGAGCCCAACCCCAAGCCTTTGGTCGCCGCCAAGAGCGTGGCCGACTGGCTGCGCAGCGCCTTGGTAGAGCCGTTTGC
>JAFAGF010000231.1 GCA_023422975.1 Pseudomonadota bacterium | reverse complement strand
AGCAAGCCCAAAAAACGCGGTGTGACCAAGCGCTCGGGTGCCACGTACAGCAGCGTCAGCTGCCCGCTTTGCATTTGCCACTCCACATCCTGCGCCTGCTGCCAATCCAGGGAGGAATTGAGAAAAGCCGCTTTCACCCCCGCCTCATGCAAGGCGCCCACTTGGTCGTGCATCAAGGCAATCAGGGGCGACACCACAATCGCCACGCCATGGCCTTGCTGCTGGCGCACGATGGCCGGGATTTGGTAGCACAGGCTTTTGCCGCCCCCTGTTGGCATCAGCACCAGTGCATCGCCGCCCGCGGTCACGTGCTCCATGATGGCTTGCTGCGGCCCACGAAAGGCATCGTAGCCAAAGACATCTTGCAAAACGGTATGGGCGGGGGACAAGGCAGCTTCCTCTATCAGACGCGGGGAAACCGCATATTGTGCGCTGCGCCAGTGCCTGCTGGCTCACAGCATGACAAGCCCCCTGCGGACAGCTCTGATTTATGGGGATACGCAGAATTTTTGTACGACAAATCACATCGCTCCTGACGCGACGCCCCATCAGGCCTATGGAGAATTTATGCAAATCAAAATATTTAGCGGCTTTGCATTAGCAATATGCATGACATCCCAGACAGCATATGCACTCGATCTGGATGCACGCCAAGCCTGGTACCTGCAAGCTGCCCAAGGAGAAGAAAGCAGCTATGCCACAGTAATAGGAACGACACTACCTTGGAAAAACTTTGCATGGTCTGTTGGTAGCGGCAAGGTACGCGCCCACTGGGACATCTGGCTGGGCGGCTGGTCCAACAAGGATTTACGCAATGACCGCTTCACCACCTTCGCCATCGGCATTGGTCCCAGTCTGCGTTGGCGGGGCGCGCAAGGTGCATCGCCTTGGTTTTTAGAAGCAGGCACGGGCATCATGGCCACAGGCAAGCGGCTGTACAACGACCAACAGCGTATGGGGACGCGCTTTAACTTTGCCAGCCACATTGGGGTAGGTATGAACTTTGGGCCACAGCATGCGCACGAGCTTTCACTGCGGCTGCAACATGCCTCCAACGCTGGCATCAAGAACCCCAACCCCGGCATCAACTTTGTGCAGCTGCGCTACGCGCACGCCTTCTGAGAAGCTGTCACCAAGTACACACACGCCCCATGCACAAGGCCACATCATGTGGCCTTGTTGCTTTGGAGAATACGAACATGTCCATCTGGCTCAAGCCCACCCAATTGGCCGACATCAACGCTCGCAATGCCCAAACTGCTGTCGAGCACCTGGGCATTGAAATCACCGAGGTAGGCGATGACTACCTGATCGGCCGTGTACCGGTCGATCACCGCACCAAGCAGCCCTTTGGTCTGCTGCATGGCGGTGTCAGCGTGGTACTGGCAGAAACCTTGGGCTCGATTGCGGCCTACCATGCCGCCCCCGAAGGCCATCTGGCCGTGGGCCTGGATATCAATGCCAACCACCTGCGCTCGGCGCGCAGCGGCTGGGTTACCGGCACCGCCAAAGCCGTGCACATTGGCAAAACCACCCAAGTCTGGCAGATCGACATGGTGGACGATGACGGCAAACCCACCTGTGTCTCTCGCATCACCATGGCCATCTTGCCGCCCAAGGCATAAGCCGTTCCGCGCTAGGCCTCGTAAGCCTGCTTGGCCAGGGCTTGCGCCAAGATCCATGCAGGATCAACCAGCTCCGCGCCTTGCGCTGCAGCGGACTGGGGCAATGCGAGGGGAATCTCGGTGCACCCCATGACCACCGGTAGCTTGCCATGTTGTTGCTGCAGTCCTTGCAGTACCTCACCAAAACAGCGGATCGCCAGCGGCAAGTCACCCTGCTTCACACCGGTATAAATCCCCTGCATGAGCTGATCGATGCCTTGTGCATTCGGAACCACCATGACAATGTCCTGGGCTTGCAACGCAGCGTGATACAGCCCTGTTTGATAGGTACCTGCCGTGGCCAGAACCATCACTTTGTCGATCCCTTGAGCACGCAAGAAAGCGGCGGTTTCGTGGGCGATGTGCAAAATGCGCAGCTGCGGAAACAGTGCCTGCAATTGCCCATGCCACACATGGGCTGTGTTGCACGCCACCGCCACGCTGCGCACCCCCAAAGCCGCCAGCCGCCCCACCCCTTGCAGCATGTGCGACGCTGGCCCTGTCGGTGCCTGCGGATCGGTTTGCAACGCTTGCGTACGGTCTGGCACAGGCATCTGCACCAGCCAGTGCTCTGGGTACGCCTGGTCTTTCACTTCAAGGCCATGTGCCTGCAAATAAACGCTGCAGGCCTGCACAAACAAACGCACAAAATCAGCACCGGCAGCTGGCCCCATGCCACCCAAAATTCCGACCGCGCGTGGCGGGGCCAACGTACCGAAGCTCATGGTCAGAATGCAGGCTTGTCGCTCAGGTCTTTGAGGTTCTGTTGCAACTGTGCAGACATCGGTAGGCCCAAGGCCGCGTTCACCGGTGGAATGGGTTGCATAAACCATTTGTCATACAACTTGGCAAACTGTCCCGACTTCATCATGTCGCCAATCACCCCATCAACCAAGGCTTTGAACTTGGGGTCATCTTTGCGCACCATGCACGCATAGGGCTCCACCTGCAAAGACTCGCCCACCACGGCATAGTCACCGGGCGTTTTGGAGTTGGAGATCAAGCCAAACAGCAAAATGTCATCCATGCCAAAGGCTGCAGCACGGTCGTTTTGCACCAGCAAGAAAGCATCTGCATGGTCTTTGGGCATAACCATGTCAAAGCCCCACTTGTTCTCTGCATTCGCCTTGCGCAACACCTGCAAATTGGTGGTGCCTGATGTCACCGCCACCGTCTTGCCTTGCAGGTCGGTGTAGTCCTTGATGCCCGCACTCTTTTTCACCAGCAACCGGGTGCCGGTATAGAAGTGATTGATGGCGAAATCCACATCCTTGGCGCGCGTGGTGTTGTTGGTGGTCGAGCCGCATTCCAGATCGATGGTGCCATTCATGAGCAACGGAATGCGGTTTTGCGACGTGACCGCCTGCCAGTTCACCTTCAGGTCTTTTTTGCCGGTGGTTTTTTTCACGGCCTCCACCACGGCGTTCGTGATGTCTACGGCAATCCCCACGGGCTTGCCCTGGTCCAGATAGCTGAAAGGCACGGACGACTCACGGTAGGCCATGGTGATCTGGCCGCTTTGTGCCGCCTTGGCCAATGTGTCGGCGTGTGCGGAAACCGTACATGCCAGACCCAGGCTGGCGCAAAGCAATGTGGAGCGAAAGTTCATGGGATTCCTCTCAAGTGGCTGCGAATGTGCAAACCAGTGTAGGAAGCCCTCACGCTTTGTTGTGATGCCAATCGCAGGCCAGCCCATGCCTGATATTTATGGCTTATTCTGGTTTTCACCAAGACCATGCAGCCACGCTCTTTCAAGGTGCGGGCTGCGCTGTTTTGGGTCGGCATCGCGCGATAGCGTCGCTGCGCCATCCATAACATCCGCACATACCCTAGGAATAAAACGCCATGCTTTGAAGCACCGACACCGCCCTACATTCACCGCAGCAAGGAGAAATGGAATGCACATCTGTGTCGTAGGCGCAGGCATCGTCGGTTTGGCCACCGCGTATGCGCTGCAAAAAGCGGGTCACCGGGTCACCCTGATCGACAAAGCCTCACAAGCGGCCATGGGTGCCAGCGGCGGCAATGGTGCACAGCTCAGCTATGCCTATGTACAGCCGCTGGCAGACCCCGGCATTTGGGCCAGTTTGCCCAAGCTGCTGCTGGATAAAGATTCGCCCCTGCGTTTTCGGCTGCAGGCTGATCCGCAGCAATGGGCCTGGGGGCTGCAATTTCTGGGCGCCTGCAACGCCCGCACCTCTGCGACCAGCACACGCCGCTTGCTGCAACTGGCGGCCGAAAGCCGCCTCGCTTTTGAAGCCATGCTGGCGCAAGAACAGTTGGCCTGTGACCATGCCACGCCGGGCAAGCTGGTGCTCTACCCGACGCAGGCTGGACTCGATCACGCTGCACAGCAAGTGGCTTTGCAGGCGCAAATGGGCGGCGCTGCACAGCGCGTGATTGCTGCGGATGAAACGCAGCGCATCGAACCTGCATTGCGTGACTACGCGCCCCATATCGCAGGCGCGGTGTACACGCCCAGCGAGAGCGTGGCCGACTGCCGCATGCTGTGCGAGCAACTGGGCCAATTGCTTGCGCAACACGGTGCCGACATCCGCTGGAACACCGAAGTCTTGACGTGGCTGCAGCAAGGCACCAGCGTCACTGCCATCCACACTTCACAAGGCGTGCTCCACGCCGACCACTTTGTGCTGGCCGCAGGCTGGGAAAGCACAGCCCAAGCGCGCAGCCTGGGCATTCGCATTCCCGTGTATCCGCTCAAGGGCTACAGCATCACCCTTGATGCGGCCCATGCACCATCTGCCACGCCGCAGGTGAGTGTGACGGACACCAGCCGCAAAGTGGTGTTTGCGCGCATTGGCACGCGCCTGCGCGTTGCTGGGATGGTGGAAATGGCCGGTGCCGACACCCAGTTGCACGCAGCCTGCATTCACAGCCTGCAGCAATCGACCCAGCATGTGTTCCCCCGTTTTCAGCAGCCCACCGACCTGCACGCCTGGACTGGAATGCGCCCGGCAACACCCCAAGGCCTGCCCATCACCGGGCGGGCTGCTGGTGGCCCCGCCAATTTGTGGCTGCAAACCGGCCACGGTGCCTTGGGCCTGACGCTGGCCTTTGGCTCTGCCCAGCGCTTGGTGGCAGACATAAACCGCGCAGCCCGCACCCCGTAGCCCATCTCGGGCAAGGCAGGTGCGGCCAAAGACTGCCGCTACAAAATCTCGCGCAAGGCCTTGCGCATCTCCTGCGTCATGGCGCGCGCCAGCACCGAGCTGGGCCGCTGCGCCAGATGCAAGGCATTCACACTCACCGTAATGCGCGGCAGCAAGGGCACCACATGCACCTTGCGCTTGTCGGCCGCCGATGCCGTGCAGCCATCCACAATCGCCACCCCCAGCCCGTATTCCGCCATCGACAAGGCGGCATGGTAGGTCTGCACCGTCACCACGGGCGACAGGCCCACGCCATGCTCACGGCAGGCCTGGTTGATGCGCATGCCCAGCGGGTCACGCACATCCAGCGCCACCACAGGCAAATCAGCCAGATCCTCCAACGCCATGCCGGACAGCTTGACCTTGGAAGGCGCCATCAAGCCCTTGGGCACCACGCAGTACATATCGACTTCCGCCAGCGATTCACGCTCCAGCGCATGCTGGCCCGCAGAGCTGATGACAAAGCCCACATCGGCCTCTTGCAGCAGCAGGCCTGACACCACCTGCGGTGTGTGCAAGGCCTGCACCGTCACCTGCACATTCGGGTATTGGCGGCGAAAACCTGCCACCGCATGCGGCAGCACTTCGCGGCTCAGGGCAAACACCGTCAGCACCTGCAAGCGGTCGGTCACGGTGCCGTGGCGCAGGCTGGCCGCCAGGCGCTGCACCTCGTCCAGTTGCTCGTAGAGTTTTTCGACATGCGGAAACAAAGCCATCGCCTCATTCGTGGGCGTCAGGCGCCCGCGTGCGCGCTCAAACAGCGGAAACCCCAGCTGCAATTCGGCATGCTGCAGTGTGCGGCTGACGGCAGGCTGCGTCACGTTGATCAGCCGTGCCGCAGCGCTGACACTGCCGGTCTGCATGACCGCGTTGAAGACTTCGATGTGACGCAATCGCATGCCGCAAGCTCCTGTCAAAAAAGGCTATAGAAGCAGCAAGAAGCTCGCCAAAAAATAGCTGCCTGCGCCGATCCAGCTTGGATTTAAGGCTTAAAAACCATGAAAAACAAGCGTACAAGCGCGCAGGCAGCTCTTTTTTTTACATGTGTCGCAGGGTGTCAGTCGGCGTTTTGCATCTGGGCCAGACGCTCGCTTTTCCAGTACACATCATCGCCACCATCCACGCGATTGAGCACGCGGGCCAGCACAAACAGCAAGTCCGACAAGCGGTTCAGATACTGACGCGGCGCAGGGCGCATTGCTTCCTGCTCCTGCAGCGCCACCACGTTGCGCTCAGCACGGCGCGCCACGGTGCGGCAGACATGGGCTTGCGAGGCCGCACGTGTGCCTGCAGGCAAGATGAATTCGAGCAGGCGCGGCAATTGCGCGTTGTAGTGCGCCAGGGCCTCGTCCAGCCGCAGCAGCGCATCGTCCTTGAGCAGTTCATAGCCGGGCATCGAAATCTCGCCGCCCAGGTTGAACAACTGGTGCTGCACCTCCACCAGCACGGCACGCACATCGGCGGGCAGGTCTTCGCACAGCAGCAGGCCGATGTGGCTGTTGAGTTCATCCACATCGCCCATGGCGTGCGGGCGGCCACTGTTCTTGGACACGCGGGTGTTGTCACCCAGACCAGTGCTGCCGTCATCCCCCGTGCGCGTGGCGATTTGTGTAAGGCGATTGCCCATGAAGAAACTCCTAGTGAAACGCCCGCTATCGGGGCGGCAGCGGCCATTGTGCGTTACATGGTGCAGGCGAATGTTGGTGCAGGAAACAGCCCGCAAAAATCATGGACATCACCGGCCGCGTTCGGTGCAATAGCACCATGTTGAACTTGCCAAGGAGCACACAGATGCCAAGCAATCACCGCTACCTCCATGCCTTTGACCTGCGCAGCGTGGTGCTGTTTACCAG